>CAZARO010000441.1:0-5302 GCA_964487165.1 uncultured Solibacteraceae bacterium
CCGCCCGGCTGGCAATTGAGCCACTCCCAATGCCGCGGCAGCAGCGTGACCTCCCGCGCCACAACACCCAGTCTCGGACGCCCCGGCTTTCGCCCTGTACTCTCCTGCTGGTCCGGCTCCGTCTCCCCGGCGCATTGTCCCGCCGCTGCCTTCAAGCGCTCCAGCACATCATTCTCGTTCCCCCGGAAATCCACTTCGATCGGTTGGCTGGTCCGATCGTCAAAAATCAATACCGGGCCCCTCTCCCCGCGATCGATAACCTTTTTCGCCTTCACCGCCACGTACGCCAGTTGCCCGGAAGCGATCAGCCTCGAGCCCTCGAATGCTGTGCAGAGTCTGGCGGACTCGCTTGTTTCATCCGTTAATTTCATCCGGGTGAAATAATTATATCCTGGTAAAACATCTGACGTCAAGATGTGACGCGCCGCGGCCAGCCGGGTCGCAGGTTTTCGACTCCGCACTACCAACTGGCGTCAGCGGCCACAATAGAGTTACGCCGAGTGTGCCTTGTGGGGCAGGATGGCATCCTGCGGCCGATTGGTAATCGGCCCGCTGAAGCCTATTCACGGCCCTTCGGAGCGGGTTACCAACCCGCTGCAGGATGCCATCCTGCCCCACATGCCGGCGGTATCTATCACTCTATTTTGCGAGACTCAGTAGCTCCACATTTTGGCCCCCTGCCTGCTTCTTCATCCAGCGTGCCCGAGTTCTCGGTGGAGAGTGGCGATAACATGGATCTACAACTGAAAGGCAAGAAAGCAATCGTGACTGGAGGGTCGGCGGGAATCGGTCTTGCGGTGGCCCGCCTTCTCTCCCAGGAGGGCGTCGAAGTGACGATTCCGGGGCGCAGCCGGAAGAAGCTCGATCAAGCCATTGCCTCGCTCGATGGCGCCGTGCATGGAGTCGAAACCGATCTCGCTTCGGCGGAAGGCGCGAATAGGCTGATCGAGCAGGTGCCGGAAACGGACATCCTGGTGAACAATCTTGGCATCTATGAATCCAGGAATTTCGTGGATATATCCGACGGCGACTGGTTGCGGTTTTTCGAAATCAATCTTCTCGGCGGCATTCGCCTGGCTCGGCATTACTTCCCCGGCATGCTTCGTCGAAATTGGGGCCGCGTCATTTTCGTATCCAGCGAAGCCGGGGCGGAAACTCATCCCGATATGATTCACTATGGCGTCACCAAAACCGGCCAGGTGGTTGTGGCGCGCGGTCTGGCGGAGATGACCAAAAGGACCGGCGTGACGGTGAACTCGATCCTGCCCGGTCCGACACGTTCGGAAGCCAACGATGTGTTTATTCAAAGCATGGCCTCCACGCCCCAGGCTACTTTCGAAGAAGCCGAGAAAGAGTTCTTCGAACGGCATCGTCCCACCTCGCTTCTGCGGCGACTCGCCGACGAAAGCGAGGTAGCCAGCCTGGCCGCGTACCTTGCGAGTCCGCTGGCCGCGGCTACCAACGGCGCCGCCATCCGGTGCGAGGGCGGTATTTTGCGGACTCTCTTCTGAGGGCCCCGTCAGGAGACAAGGCATGGAATACCGCGATACGGTTTATGGCGTGGCTTCGTTCACCGAGCCGATGATTCTGGACCTGATGCAATCGGACGCCATGCAACGCTTGCGGAGCGTGCTGCAACACGGCATCACGGCCGTCTTAGGAATCAGCCAACCCATCACTCGTTTCGAGCACTCTGTTGGCGCAATGATCCTGGTCCGCCGGGCCGGCGGTTCAGTTTGCGAACAGGCCGCCGCGCTCATGCACGATGTCAGCCATACGGCCTTCAGCCATGTCGCCGACTTTGTATTTGGCGGACCGAATAGCTATCACGAGGAGAAGAGGCGCGCGTGGATGGCGCAATCCGACATCCCGGCTGTTCTTTCCAGGCATGGAGTAGATTGGACAGACTTCCTGGATGACGAACGGTTTCCACTGCTCGAACAGCCATCTCCGCGCCTGTGCGCCGATCGCCTTGACTATTTTCTGCGCGACTCGCTGGCTCTGGGAATCCTCACGCCAGCCCAGGCTACGCAGCTTTCCGGCAGCCTGGTAGTTGCGGCAGGGCGATTCGCTGTGCGGGACCTCGACGCCGCCCGGCTCTTCGGTTATAAGTACATGGAAGCGGACGAATCGAGTTGGTCTAACACCACGGCCATCCTCCTGTATGAATTGACTGCGAGAGCTATTAGAACGGCTTTCGATCGCTCAGTTATAGCGGAAACCGATCTCTGGGCCGGGGACAAGCAATTGTGGGACAAGATATCCCAGTCGCAAGACCCTGCCGTAGCCGCGAGCGTGAAGCTCATTTTGCGCTATCGCGATTTCGTCGTGGATGAATCGAAACCCACTGTCCGGCTGCAACCGAAGATTCGAACCATCGATCCCGATGTTCTCACTGAGGGCGGAATGCTCCCGCTATCCGCATTGGATGCCGAGTTCCGGGCATATCGGGATAACTACCTGAAGACGCGCGCACACACGATTTCACTTCGCGTGGCCGATTGAGCTTTCGGCGAAAAGCCTCCACCGTCGGGTTCCCGCTCCGCACGCATGTGCGCGTGGCCGCCAGAAATCCTACTCCCGCAAATTACTGGTTATGCAGTGCCAATACGCGCCGCCGCAATTCCTCGAACCGGTTCACCGCCGTTCCGATCACGGTCCTACGAGGGGCCATAATCCAGTTGGGGGTTGGTGAGCACGTAGCGCAGAAATTCGCTGTGACGGGTGTACTTATCGTAGAGACTGCGCGCACGGTAATTGTCTTCCTTGGTGTGCCAGTACAGGCGCGACCAGCCCTGCGCCTTCATCTCCGCGATCAGCCAATCGATCAGGCTCCGGCCCACTCCCTCCGCGCGCCGGAAGGAATCGACAAACAGGTCCGCCAGGTAGCAAGCCGGTTCGATCGACGAAGTGCTCTGGTGGATCACGTAGTTGGCGATGCCAATGACGCCGGCCACCGCGCACTCCGCGACGATGGCGTGAACCGGGCAGGTCTCGTCCATGATGCGGGCCCAGGTATGCTGGGTTACGGCTTCGCGCGGCGTCCTGTTGTAGAAGCGGGTATATTCGTCCCAAAGCTCGCGCCAGCGCCGCTCATCGCCCGCTTCGATCCTGCGTATTTTGACAATCACGATTCTGCCCCCAGCCTGGATTATAAACTGAGCCGGCGATGGGGACCGGCGCTGCTACCTGCGCAGCAGCTGCTCGGCGCGCCGGTCCGCCGCGGCGCCCGCGAAATCGCCGATTTCCTGCCGGGCGTGCGCGCGATTCTGGTAGGCCGGCGCATAACGAGGATTGATTTGCAGAACCTTGTCGTAATCCGCTATGGCGGCTCTGTAATCCTTGCGGCGGAAGTAGATGTTGCCGCGTCCGAAGAGAGCCATCGGCGCGTTGGCGTTCAACTCAAGAGCCCGCTGGAACTCGACCAGTGCCTCCGGGTCGCGATTCTGATGCGCCAGGCAGTTACCGAGTCCCACGTAAGCCGTGACCATGGTGGGTTGCAGGCGAATGGCGTCGTTATAGTCCCGCATGGCCGCGTCGACCTGTTCGAAGTGCTGAAAGATCACGCCCCGGCTGTAGTGGGCTTGCGGGGAGTCAGGGCGAAGCTGAACCGCATCGCCGAAAGAACGGAGAGCCCCCGCATAGTCCAGTTGTTTGACCAGTTGCTGGCCGCGCTGCATGGCCTGCGCGTAAGGCGTTCCATTCCGGCCGCCCTTGGGCTCGGGCGGCAACGACGCCGCTGAAAGCTCCTCTGCCGGTTCGGGCGCCGCGACAGGTTCCGTGGGTGCGGACGTCGCGGGCGTAGACACCTTCCCCGGCGCCGGGCCGGGCTTGGGCGGCTCGGGGTTCGCCGGTGCCGATTTGACCGGCGTGGATTTCGCCGGCTCCGTCACCTTCGGCGGTTCGGGTGTGTGGACCGCGGGGGTGGTTGCCGCTGGAGCGCTCGGGGTAGTTTTGCTTTCGGGCGCCGGCTCCGTCGGAGTGGGTGTCACCGCGGGGGGCTCGGTGGTGGGCGGCGCGGTCGCGGGAGGTGTAATCGCGGCCGTCGTCGCGGCGGGCTTCGATGGCGCGTGGTTCCACGGCTTCCAGATAACCGCCGCCAGCGCTCCGCCCAGCAACACTACCGCAATCGCGGCGACCACCAACGGCGCACGCGAAGGGCTGGCCGGTTCAGCGGCCGCCGCCTCGCCCTGCATCGCGACCGTGGTCTGGGCTCTCATCGCCGCCACCTGCGTAGCGGGAGCCATGGGAGCCGTAGGGGCATCCGAGAAAGCCAGCGCCAACGCCTCGGCGAACTCGCTGCAACTGCTGAAACGGTCGGCGGGCTTCTTCGACAAGGCCTTCGCCAGCACTGCGTCCACGCCGCGAGGAAGGGACGTGTTGCGGCTGCAGGGTAGCGGCGCCGGTTCGTGGACAAGCTTGTAAGTCAGGGTGGCCATGGTGTTAGGCCCGAACAGCGTGCTGCCCGTCATCATCTGGTAGGCCACCACGGCCAGGGCGAACTGGTCCGCCCGCCCGTCCACGGGCTCGCCCAGAATCTGCTCCGGCGCCATGTACTCCACCGTTCCCATTACCATTCCGGTGGGCGTGTTGGTGCGCGCATCGGTGATGCGCGCGATTCCGAAATCCATGATTTTGGTGGTGCCGGTGGAATCGATCATCACGTTGGCCGGCTTGATGTCGCGATGGATCACGCCGCGCGCGTGGGTATAATCCAGCGCGTCCGCCATCTGGCGCAGCACCTTCAATACGGCCGAGGCATCGGGCAGCGGATTGTTCTTGAGCAACGCGGCCAGGCTCTCGCCCTCGATGTACTCCATCACCAAATAGGCGCGCCCGCTGTCTTCAAACACGTCATAAATGGCGACGATGTTGGGGTGCTTGAGCACGGCCGCGGCGCGTGCGTCGCGCAGCAGGCGCTCACGCAGGAATTCGCGTTCCTCGGGCGTCTCTACCGACAGATCGACGGTCTTCATGGCTACCTGGCGGTTCAGCATGGGGTCCGAGGCGAGGTAGACCACACCCATGGCCCCTTTTCCCAGCTGGCCTAATACCGTATATCTGCCAAAGGTTTCGCTCATCGCAGTCCGAATCGATTATGCCGCCGCCGTCACACGATTTTCCGTATCATAGCGCACTTCCCGGCGGTTGGCTGGGGTAATCGCCTACTATGCAAATTGCCGCCGGATACTACGGATTGGGTATGGTAACGAACGGCCTGTTGCACTAAATTCGAAGCAGGGAATGCCGGAGCAGACCCGGTGCCACCCAACCGCCACGGCCCTGACCAAGTTCCCAGGGC
>CAZARO010000442.1:0-5299 GCA_964487165.1 uncultured Solibacteraceae bacterium
CCTGGACTACATCGCCACGCGCGTGCTGGCGCGTCCGCTCACGGCCAACGAGCGCGCCATCGCGCGCCGCGCTTACGACGATTTCGAGCGCTATTACAGCACCCATCCCGATGACGCGCGCAAATTCCTGGACGATGGCGAGCGCAAGCCCGATCCATCGCTCGCGCCTTCCGAGCATGCCGCGCTGAGCATGCTTACCAGCCAGTTTTTGAATCTCGACGAGGTATTGAATAAATGACGGGCCCAAGATCCATCCTGCTGCCGGACGATGACGGCCACTATTCTCCCGAGGCATTGCGACTCGATCGCGAATCGCTGCGGGCGGCGGCGCCGGGACGGCACGCGCTCGATCCGCTGGCCGGAGAGATGGCGGTGGAAGAGACGCGGAGGCGCTTCTTCTCGCGCGCCGCGCACGGTATCGGCGCGCTGGCGCTGGCGTCGCTGCTGCCGAAAGCGCGCGCCACGGAAGCAGTCGGCGGACTTCCGGGATTGCCGCACTTCGCGCCCAAAGCGAAGCGCTGCATCTACCTTCACCTGGTGGGCGCGCCGCCGCAGATGGAAACCTTCGACTATAAGCCGAAGATGGACGCGCTGTTCGACAAGGATCTGCCCGAATCCATCCGCAACGGCCAGCGCCTCACCACCATGACCAGCGGACAGACGCGCTTTCCCATCGCGCCGTCGGTTTTCAAGTTCGCGCAGTATGGCAAGAGCGGGGCGTGGGTTTCCGAACTGCTGCCCTACACCGGGCGCATGGTGGACGACATCGCCATCATCCGCTCGATGTATACCGAGGCGATCAATCACGAGCCCGGCATCACGTTTTTCCAGACGGGGCAGCAGGTGGCCGGCCGGCCGTGTATCGGCTCGTGGATCAGCTACGGGCTGGGCAGCATGAATCAGAATTTGCCCACCTTCGTGGTGCTGCAGGCCAAGCACAATAATCCCAAAGCCAATGTGCAGGCCATCTCGGCGCGCATGTGGAGCGCCGGTTTCCTCTCCGGCCAGTACGCCGGCGTGAGCCTGCGCAGCGGGGCAGACCCGGTGCTGTTCATCAACAATCCCGAAGGCGTGCCGGTGGAAGTGCGGCGGCGCATGCTCGATTCGCTGTCGGAGATGAACAAGCTGCAGCTCGATCGCCTGGGCGATCCGGAGACGCGCACGCGCATTGCGCAGTACGAAATGGCGTTTCGCATGCAAGCCTCCGTGCCCGAACTGACCGACACCAGCAAAGAGCCGGACAGCACCTGGAGCCTCTACGGGGAAGACGCCCGCAACCCCGCGTCATTCGCGCAGACCTGCCTGATGGCGCGCCGCCTGGCGGAGCGCGGAGTGCGTTTCGTGCAGGTCTACCATCGCGGCTGGGACGTACACTCCGACCTTCCGGATGTGCTGGCCACGCAGTGCAAGGAAATGGACCAGGCCTGCTGGGGCCTGGTGCAGGACCTCAAACAGCGCGGCATGCTGGACGACACGCTGGTAATTCTGGCGGCGGAATTCGGCCGCACCATCTACTGCCAGGGCAAGCTCACTAAAACGGATTACGGCCGCGATCATCATCCGCGCTGCTTCTCTTTGTGGATGGCCGGCGGCGGCATCAAAGGCGGGGTGGTCCACGGCGAGACCGACGATTTTAGCTATAACGTGGTTCGCGATCCGGTCCACGTGCGCGACTTTCAGGCCACCATCCTGCACCAGTTCGGCATTGACCATGAGAGGTTCAGCTACGGCTACCAGGGGCTCGATGTGAAGCTCACGGGCGTGGAACAGGCAAACGTGGTGAAGGCCATCGTAACGTAACCGAGTCAGTTCGGTTTTTGAAAGTTTACGCGGACCGTCCCGCGGGCTTCGATCTCGCCCGTCTCCCCGTTGTAGTCGGCTTCGTCGGCGTGCATGATCAGGTACGCCCTTTCGATCTTCTTGTTTCCGCCGGCGGACCGCTGCATGCAGCAGGAGCGGATTTCGACGTTGCCTTTCAGGTGGACCAGGGAGTTGTAGCGCGTCGGCCCATCCTCCTTCACGATGCTATCGGCGGCAAAACCGATGGAGACGAAATCCGTGCCGGTCGCGACGGTGTGAACACGCGAGGGCGCCGTCTCCTGGGACAACGCGAGCGAACACGCCAGCACGGCAATCAACGGAGAAAGTTTCACTTCCGACCTCCACTAACGCAGCTTTCGACGCGGCCCCGAGGGTTTCCGTTTCATCGCGGGTGCTCCGGCTGCAAATGCGCTCCCGTCGGTCACAACTCGGCAACAGGCACACTGATTCGGGAAGCCGCGACCAGCTTACCGAGCCGCGACCACAGGGAGCGGTGGTGCGGCTGATTGACGGCGTTCGCGGGGCGCGCTAACATGCCTTCTTAGCTCGAGACTCCTGATGTTAGTCCTCCTTCCGGTCTTCCTCCTTCTGGGGCTGTTCCTGCCTGGATTCTTCGTCGCGCGGTGCTTGCGGCAATCGCTGTGGGGGGCGTCGGCCTACGTTATCTCGCTGCCGATTCTGTTTCATTGCGTGTTCTGGCTGGGGATCGCAGGCGTTCCCATCAAGCTGTGGACCGTGCTGCCGCTGCTGATTGCCGTGAGCGGCGCGGCGGCCTGGGTACAGCGAAAATTCGTGCTGCCTGCGCAGAAAACTCCCGCGACGCCGTGGACCTGGCAGGAGCGCATTCTTCTCATGTCGAGTGCAGTGGTGGGAGCCATTCTGCTGATACACAGCGCGAGGTCTCCGTTTATCGGCCAGGACACGCTGTTCCGCTGGGACTTCCTGGCGCAGCGGCTGATGCAGTTGGGGAAATTCAATTTTTATCCGCCGCTCCAGCCGGCCGATTTTCGCAGCTATTTCTACGTCGATGGAATTCCGCCTATGGTGTCGTTCACGCACTGGTGGCTGTACGCGTCCGCCGGAGAATACCTGCCCTCGCTGGTCTGCATCCTGGTGGCGGCGGAGTTCGCCTGCACGCTGGCGTTTGCGTACGGCGCTGCGTCCGCGCTCTATTCGCGGCGGGCCGGGATTCTCGCCGCGGCCCTCCTGGCCGCGTCTCCGCTGTATTTCCGGGCGGTGCTTTTGGGACAGGAGACGGGGCTGACGGCGTTGTCCATCGCGGCCATGTTGTACTTCATGGTTACCGCAAAGCAATCGAATGACCTTCCGGCGATGGTATCGGCTGGATTGGCCGCGGCGCTGTGCGCTCTCTCGCGCGAGTACGGTTGGATCGCGCTCATCGTGGGCGTGCTGGCACTCGCATGGAGACGGCAGGGGCTGAAGCAGATCTACGTCTTTGCCGCGGTGGCGGCGGCTGTGGCGGCGCCGTGGTATATCCGCAACTGGGCTCTGGCCGGCAATCCGCTGTACAGCCTGCGATTCGCCGGCTTCGCGGTAAACCCGATTCATGACGCCATTCTGCACTCTTACAGCGCATCGCTGGGGGTGCAGAATTGGACCGCCAGCGTGTGGGTGAGCGTATTCCTGCTGGTCTTCGTACTGGCGATCTTTCAGGTCCTGGCCGGTATTCCCGGCGGATTCCAGCAGTTTCGCGAGCGTGGATATCTCATCGTCATGGCGCTCGTGCTGACGGGCGTGTGGATTTTATCGGTGGGATACACCAGCGGCGGGGCCGAGATATCCATGCGCGTGTTGAGTCCCGCGCTGGTGGTGCTCTCGATCACCGGCGCGGGCGCGTTGGAGAGCCTGATGCGCCGCGCGCGCTGGCGCACGGTGGTGCTAATCGCCATTGGAGCGTGCCAATTCTGGACCGCGGCGCAGGGCGTGTTCTTTCCGGACGATCCTCTTTCCCTGCGCCCGGGCCAGTGGCTGTCGAACGCGTTTCCGGCGGTCCTGGAGCCGGCGGAATTTCAACTCCGCGAGCAGTTCAAGCAACTCCTGCCGCACGGGTACCGCGTGCTCTCCGACAGCGCGTATCTGCACGCCGCTTTGACCGATGCCGGCATCGATGTCGTGCCGGTCTGGAGTCCGGAAGTTCGTTTTCTTTTTTCCGCGCCGCCGGAAGAGTCGGACCGGCGGCTGGCGTCGTTGGGCATCGCGAGCGTGGTGTGCTACCCGCGAACGCTGAACGGGAGCTACCTTGCTTCCGCCTCGCCCTTTTACGCCGCCCTGCCGCAGCGATGGCGCGTGCTGGCGCAGTCGCGCAACGCCGTGTTCATCCTGGTGCCGAAGACTCCGTAGGAAGAATCGGCCATTTCGCGGGCTGAAGCCTGGTGGCGCATAGTTTTCCCACTTTCGGGCATCTACGCAAGTAGTGGGGCGGACGCCCGCGGGGGTGCCCCTTGGGCCCGCCGATCACCTGGTCGGCCTCTTCGCGGCTCAAGCGCCCGAATCCACACGAGCAGCGGGACGAGGGCGTCCCGCGCAGGCCAGGGGGGCCTGCCCTACTTGGTTTCCGCACAATTTCGCCTTTGGGAAAACTATGCGGCGTTGGGCTGAAGCTCGCGCCGCTACCAGTTCTTCTCCCACACGCGCACGATCGGGTACCGCCCGTTGTCCGAAGGCTCGTACTTCGAATGCTGGTACCACCATCGCAGCCGCGCCGTGCGGTCCGCCGCGAACGCCGGGTCGGACGCTACCTTCGCCAGAAACTCTTTGGCCAGATCGGGATTGTCGGCCATCGTCTTGCGCGCGATCGGCTCAGACAGATATTCGCCCGGCATCACGCTCTCCGGGACCGTCCCGTCGCCGCGCCCCGCCCCGCGTCCGCCGCCGCCGCCACCGCGTCCGCCGCGTCCACCGCCGCCTTCGAAGACCTGGTACATCAGCCCCCAGCGGGCGAAGGAATCGGGAGCTTGCGGTTCCAGCGTGGCCAGTATCAGGCGCGCGCGCGATTGCTTCACGGGCACCCAATAGGAGCCCTCCGGAATGGTCATCTTCTCTTTCACCAGGCGGGCATCGAAATTGCCCAGCATGATGTGACCCTCCTGCGGAGCGCCGGTCCAGGTAATTCCCGAGAAGCGATACGTCTCGAACTCCTGCGTGAGCGGCTTCGACGTTCGCTCCATCTCCACGCCATGCAGCGCCAGCAGGTCGGCAATCTGTTTCCACGCCGCCGGAATCAGGTAGCCCAGCGGCATCTGCGCTTCCACCGTGGTATCGATCTGGTCATGAATCACCGTCTGGATGTCGTCCTTCTCGGCGAGATACTGCAGCGCCGTGGTGCCTGTAACTACGCTCGGCACCTGTCCCTGTTTCAGCGCCAGATATACCAGCGGACGGCTCTTCGCCGTGCTCACCGTGCCGGCCAGATAGACCGGCGCGGCCGACCGGTCGCCGGCGCGCTCGGCCATCTGTT
>CAZARO010000443.1:0-1739 GCA_964487165.1 uncultured Solibacteraceae bacterium
GCGCCACACCTTCAGCAGCCGTCTCTCCATGCTGGTGAGCTACACCTGGTCGCACGCCATCGACAACGTGGACCCAGACCTTCCCAGCCAAAATCCCAACGATCCCAATTTCACCGGCAAGATCGAAAACGGCAACGCCATCTTCGACGAGGCCAACCGTTTTGTGCTGAGCGGCCTGTACGTGCTGCCCCTGAAGATCCATTTCAGCGGAGTGGTTACGCTGGGCTAGGGATTGCCGTATAACTTCACCACTGGAACCACGAATAGCGGCGACACGGGAGCGACTACCGACCGGCCGGTGATCAACGGCGTGGTGGTGGGGCGCAACGCCGGCCACGGCAATGCCATTTACGATATCGCGCCGGCTCTCGAGCGGGCATTCGGAACGGAGCGTGTACACGTGAATTTACGGGCCGAGGCCTTCAACGTTTTCAATCACCCCAACTTCGTGGGATATAGCGGCACCTACGGTAACGGCGCCACCGCCGGCGCGGGATTCGGAGCGCCGCTGGTGGGCATCACCGCGCAACTGCCGGCGCGGTCTTTGCAGTTCTCGGTGAAGCTGGCGTTCTAAGCGGGGCGGGGCCCCGGTGTCCCTTCGGGACATGGTGGGAGTCAGGAGACAGGAGTCAGAAGACAGAATAAAAGCTGGCCTCGAAAAAGTCGACTCCTACTGCCATCGCTGGAGCTTTGATAGAGCGGTGAGTCGTAATCAGGGGCGCGTCCGAACCGCTTGCTGGCGCGCGCGGCTCGGAATGGCGCCTCTGTGTTTGCGAGAGCCTGCCGAGCCGCGACCGCGAGGGAGCGGTCGATCAGCCGGATATTGCAACTCCCTCTCCTGACTCCTGACTTCCATGACTTCAGCGGCGTAGGGTTCGGCTGTTGGAATCGGATTGCGCGGCGCCAGCTTTCATTCTGACTCCTGACTTCCCCGACTCCTGACTTCCATGTCCCGCAGGGACATCGGGGCTCTGGCCCGCTCACAGATTCGCCGTGACCTTGTGCAGCGTGCGTGGACGATCCGGGTCCAGTCCTTTTTGCTCCGCCAGGTATGCCGCGAAGAGTTGCGCCGGTACGATGTACGGGATGGGTGTCAGCGCTTCCTTCAGCTTGCGCGGCAATCGAATCACTTTCGTGGCGCACGCGTCCACTTGCCGGTTGCCGGAATCCGTGATGGCCACGATTTCCGCCCCTACCGTGCGGAGTTTCGCCAGCACTTCGCCAATCGACCCCCACGTGGGGCCCGGCGGGGCGAACGCGAATACCGGGAAGCCGCGTTCCACCAGTGCGATGGGGCCGTGGAGCAGGTCCGCCGACGAGAACCGTTCGGCCACCACGTAGCACGTCTCCATCAGCTTGAGGGAAAACTCGAAGGCGTTGGCGTAATTCAGTCCCCGCCCCACCACCACCGTCTGGCGCATGAAGCGATACCGCTCGGAGAGCGCGCCGATCTCCGCTTCCAGGCGCAGCGCCGCTTCCACCGCACCGGGCAGGATGTCGAGATCGCTAGCGCGTAGCGCGCCGCCCAGCACGGACGCCAGCAGATAGAGCAGCAGCAACTGGCCGGTAAAGGTCTTGGTGGCGGCGACGCTTTTTTCGGCCCCTGCGCGCACCAGGAAGACGTGCTCCGCCAGGCCGGCCAGCGTGCTGGCGCGCTCATTGGTGATTCCCAGCGTCAGGGCGCCGCGCTTGCGGGCACGCTCCAGCACCACATTGGTATCGGTCGATTCGCCGGACTG
>CAZARO010000443.1:1839-5294 GCA_964487165.1 uncultured Solibacteraceae bacterium
CGCGCTTGCGGGCACGCTCCAGCACCACATTGGTATCGGTCGATTCGCCGGACTGCGAGAGGGCCACCACCAGGGTGTCGCGGTAATCGATCTGCGCGCCGTATAGGGTGGTAATCGACGGTGCCGCCAGGGATACCGGAATGCCGGTGGCGATCTCGATCAGATAGCGGCCAAAGAGCGCCGCGTTATCCGATGTGCCGCGCGCCACCAGGATGACCAGCCGCGGCCGCCGTTTTTCTAGCGCGCGGCGTAGGGCCGCCACGGAGGGCGACGCTCCCGACAGAGTACGCTGGAGCGCCTCCGGTTGCTGGCGGATTTCGGCTAACATTCGCGACATCGCTTCCAAGATAGCAGGGGAGCGCGGCGGAGAGAGGGCCGCGGGCCACAGCGGAGTCAGCGGCGACCGCTCCCTCGCGGTCGCGGCTCAGCAACCGCGTGTTGCCGAGCCGCCGCCCGAAGGGAGTGGTTTTGTAACCGAACAACGCAAATTCCGCTACAGCGGAGTGAGCGGGCGGTTCTCCGAGCCCGTAAAGAAGGAGCGAAGATTCATCTCACCGGGCGGAGGCGACAGCAGTATAGGGCGCAGCAGGATGATCACCTGGTCGCGCTGGATGTCTCTGGTGTGCGTGTTGGTGAGCGGCCCCAGGAAGGGAATGCGATTGAGCCCGGCAAGGCCGGATAGGGTGCGGGCCTCGTCGGTAGTGAGCAGGCCCGCAATCACGGACCACTCGCCGAACCTGAGGGTGGTGACGTTCTTTACGGCGCGGTTGGAAATCACCGGCAGCCCGTTTATCGACGCCCCGGTCAGCACCTGATACTGCGCTTCCACCTCCAGCGAGACGTTTTCGAGATCGTGGACCACCGGCGTGGCGGTCATCGTCAGGCCGAGATCCTGGAACGTGAAGGAGGGCGCCACCGCGAGGCCGCCCACCGTGGGATTGGTGGTCGAGGTGCCGTATCCGCCCGTCATAATAGGATACTTCTCGCCGATGTGCAGCGTGGCTTTCTGCCCGCTGTTGGCGCGCAGTTGGGACGCCAGCAGAAGATTCGACGCGGATTTCGACAATTGGGCCACCAGCGAAGGCGCGGCGATTCCGAGACCGATGAGCGTCTTGCCGCCACCGAACGTCAGCACTCCCTGCAGGCCGGACTGCAGGGAGACCGTGTTGTGGAGAAACGAGGTCAACGCATTGAGCGAGAGAATCGAAGGGAAGTTCAGCCCGTAGGTAACCGAATCGTCGCGCGAGACCTCGATGAAGCGCAAATCGAGTTCGACCTGCGCGCGGGCGTGCATCAACTCTTGGAACAACGCCCGCGCATACACTACCTTGGAGATCCGGTCGCGCATCACGACGGTGAAAGCCCCGGAGTCCACCCCCAGTTTCTCGATGGCCATGGTCTGCTGCACGGCGCGGACCACCTGTTCGAGTTCCTGCGACGTATAGATGTCCGGAAAATGCACCGCCATGGTGACCGTGGGCTCGATCTCGGTGCGTTTCTGGGTAGTATCTTTGGCCACCAGGAAAATCTTGCTGGTGATCGGCACGATGAAAGAGCCGGTGGCGGCCTCCAGCCCGTGCAAGGCGTCGCGGTAATCCACGCCCGTCAAATGGAAGCGGAAGGCGGTGCCCGGTTGGTAATCCGAATCGAAGATGCAATCCAACCCGTAAGCGCGGGCCGTGCTTTGGAATAACTTCTTGTAATCGCCGCTAAAATCCAGGTCGTGGATGCCGTGGTCGGCGGCCAGTTCGGTGGGCGGAAGCGGTTCGTTGGCGGCGGCCAGATCTTCGGCGCTGGGCTGGTCGAAATGGAAGTCCGGCGGCTCGTTCAACTCCTTGTCGAGGTCGGCAATGGTAGGAATCTTGGGCTGCGGCCGGGACTCCAGGGCTGCCCGCGACTGCACCGCCTGGGTGCGTTCCCAATAGGTCTTGTTGCGCGGATCTTTGGCCGCCGCCTGCGCGTACGCCAGGTAGGCCTCGGCCATATGGCCGGCCTTTTCGGCGTCGCGGCCCTTCTCATAGAGTTCCCAGGCGGAGGGTTCCTGCGGGTCCTGCGCCAGCAGGCGAAGCGCCATCATCATCCCCAGCAGAGACACACGTAGCCGCACAATTATGTGACGCCGGTGCCGGGCGGACCGTGCAAAGGATTTAGAATCTGAGGGAGGGATCGAATGCGCTACCTGCAGCGGAAGCTCGTGGAGAATCCGGCGGAAGTGATATGGCCAGTGGTCATCTTCCTGGTTATGGTGGGGCTCGGGTGGCTGGTTCGCCGGCTGATTCTGAAAGCCTTACACGGCTGGACCGCACGCAGCCAGACCCACGCCGGCGCGGTCCTCACGGGGGCGTTGGCCGGTCCCATGCTCATCTGGGTGGTGATTCTGGCGGTGCACGTCGCCATTCAGTCCTCCAGTTTGCCGGCTCGGATTACGGACCGCGGCGCGGAATCGCTCTACTTTCTCTGGATGGTGTCCGTCACGTTCATGGCGATGCGACTGGCTGGCAACCTGGTCCGCCATTTCGGCGACCAGGTTCCGGGAGCTCTGCCGGTAACCACGCTCAGTCAAAACCTGGTGCAGATAGGCGTGCTGATTCTCGGAATTGTCCTGGTGTTGGACCATTACAACTACAACATCAAGACGATTCTAACTGCGTTGGGCATCGGCGGCCTGGCTGTCGCGCTGGCGTTGCAGGACACGCTGTCCAACCTATTCGCGGGCTTCTACGTCGCGGTAGCGCGACAGATCCGCCTGGGCGATTACGTCAAGCTGAACAGCGGCGAGGAGGGCTACGTCACGGATATCGGCTGGCGCAGCACCAGCATCCGTTCCCTCAACAGCAACATGATTATTGTGCCGAACGCCAAGCTGGCGCAGGCTATCGTGACCAATTACTATCTGCCGGAGAAGCGTATGTCGGCGTCACTGCAGGTAGGAGTGAGTTTGCTCAGCGACCCCGATCAGGTGGAGAAGGTCCTGCTCGAAATCGCGCGGCAAGGTGTGTCGGATATCCCCGGTATGTTGGCGGATCCGGCACCTGCGGTGGCGTTCGACCCCGGCTTCGGCGAGTCGTCGCTGATTTTCACCGTAAGCTTCACGGTATCCGAATTCGCGCTTCAGTTCGACGTTCGCAACCAGTTGAAAAAGCGCATCTTGCGCGGTTTCCGGCAGGAAGGCATCGAAATTCCTTTCCCTACAAGGACGGTCCACCTGGAGAAATCCGAGGGCGTCGCCGGCCCATCGGCGCGAGCCGAGTAAGTTGTTAACTAAGTCGCGCTTTCCCTTTGTATAAAATCACACCGAAATCGTCATAACTATATCGCTCTCCGGCGCACTTTTTAGGGTTGATACCGTTTGCCGGAGCCGAACCGCCCGTGTTATAGTTGGAGCGCGTTTGATAGCTTTCGCGAATCCGGCAGATCGTCTCCTTGAGCGACGGCACCGTCGTCCCGCTTGCGTT
>CAZARO010000444.1:0-5290 GCA_964487165.1 uncultured Solibacteraceae bacterium
TTCCGCGTGCTGCGCGAGGGCGTGCGCATGGTGCGCTTCGAACTGCTTCCCGATCTCGAAGTCTCCTCCGTGGCATTAGACGGAGGCTCGATTCCTTTCGTCCAGGAAGCCCGCCATCACGATGGTTCTTTTTACCTCCAGTTCCCCGAAAAGCTCCCCGCGAACGGCGTGCATGAGGTGGTTTTCAATTACAGCGGCGGCGAATACATCAAGATCGTCATGGGCCAGCGGCTGCCCCTCATCCAGCCCATTCGTCCGTGGTACCCGCGGGTCGATTCCGTCAGCCGCGCGCTCTTCGACATCACCATCCGCGTACACCGGGACATGACCGCGGTCTCGGTGGGAAAGCTGGCGCGCAAAACGCGGGAAGGCGCACAGGACGTTTATGAGTGGACCGCGGACGCGCCGCTACCGCCGGTCGGCTTCCTGTATGGCGAGTATCGTTTGAGCCAGCGCAGCGAAGCCAAAACCGGCTACCTGATTGAATCCTATCTGACCAGTACCGCCAAAAGCTCCCCGGTATTCCAGGGGAACAGAATCGTGGGGGTGACTACTCCGGCGGCCGACTCCGACGTGGCGCTTACCGATGCCGGCAATTCCATCCAGCTCTTCGACCGCTGGTATGGGCCGCTTCCGTACGGCCGCCTGGGCGTGGCGGAAGGCTTACTGCAAGGCTCTTTGCCTACCCTGATTTCGCTGCCGGCGGCAACTATGGGCGGCATCGCGCAGGAAGTCTTCCGAGGCGGAATGACCACTCGGATGGCTCGCGTGCTGGACGAGGCGCTGCCCGCCACCGCATCCCGCCAGTGGTGGGGTGGGCTGGTCACGCCGGCCAGCTTTCACGAGACATGGCTGGTCCGCGGCCTGGCCGATTTCTCCGCCGCCCTCTACGACGAAGCGGTGGGAGACGATCTCAGCATGCGCCAGCATTGGAGCAGCGCGCAGTTCCAACTGATGAAGCAGGACATGTATGGGCTGAAGATTCGGGAAGCGCCGCCCGTCTGGTTCGGCCTCATGACCGACATCCATTCCACTGTGGAAGGGGCTTACTACACGTTCGTATCCAACGCCCTGCTGGCTCGCAAGGGCGGCTTCATCATCCACATGCTGCGCCAGCTCATGCACGACCCGGAGACCGGCGACCGCGACTTCATCGCCATGATGCACGATTTTACGGCCACTTATGCCAACCGCTCCGCATCCACCGAAGACTTCCGCGCGGCCGTCGAAAAACATATGAAGCCGGCCATGATTATGGATCGCGCCGGCAACATGGAATGGTTCTTCAACCAATGGGTTTACGGCACCGACATTCCCAGCTATAGCGTGGACTACACGGTTGTGCCTGTCGAGGGCGGGAAAGTCAAGTTGACCGGCGTGCTGACGCAGAGCGGCGTTTCCGACAGCTTCCGGATGCGCGTCCGTCTCTATGTCCGCATGGGCAAGAAGACCGTGCCCGCGGTTTTCGTGGCGGTGGCCGGCAATCATTCCGCGAAGTTCGCAGTGACGCTGCCGGAAGAGCCCAAAGAAG
This sequence comes from uncultured Solibacteraceae bacterium, assembly GCA_964487165.1. Lineage (GTDB taxonomy): Bacteria > Acidobacteriota > Terriglobia > Bryobacterales > Bryobacteraceae > PALSA-129. The sequence goes on from CAZARO010000444.1 coordinate 1,532, forward strand.
TGCTGCTGAACGCCGAGAACGACGTGTTCGTGGAGCATCAGGAAGTGCATCGCGTCAAAGGACTGCCGGCGCAATAAAAGCTTGGGCTATAATCAGCCATGGCACCCGCATTCCGTGCCGCATGGCTGGCTCTCTCCACTTTTCTGCTCTTCGCGCAAACGCCGGAGCAGGACGTGGTAATCCGCACGGTCTCTTACACGCCTCCCTCCGTGGTTCTGCACGCGGAGACCAATTTAGTGGAGGCCGATCTCGCGGTTCGCGACTCCAACGGCAACGCCGTCACCGGCCTGCACGCCTCCGATTTCGAAGTCCTCGATAACGGCGTCCCGCAGACCATCGTGGCGTTCACGGAATTGCGGAAGGATGCCCAGGCGGAGTTGGCGCCCGCCGCGCCGCGGACGCCGAAATTCGTTACCTTTTTCTTCGACGACATCCATATGGGCCATCCTGGCCTGGGCGCCCAGTTCTCGCTGCCGTTCGTGAAGCAGGCGGCACGAGACTTCGCCACCAAGTACCTGAAACCGGGGGATCGCATGTCGATTGTCACTACGTCCGGCGTAGACGAACTCGATTTCACCGATGACGCCAAGCTGTTCGCAGAGAAAGCCGACCGGCTTACGTTTCATTCGCGCTTCACGAACTCCATGGCGGAATATCACTTTGACAACGTCAACACGTTAGCCGCGCTCACGGCGGCGGCCAAGAGGCTCTCGCAAATGCCCGGCGCGCGGATTCTGGTGTTTATGTCCGGCGGCTTCATCATCCACATGGCGCCCCAGTATGACTGCCAGCCGGAAGTAAATCAGTTCATCGACGACGCCGTTCACTGGGACGTCACCGTACCCGTGATTGACGCCCGAGGCCTCTCCGTCACTGGGCGCGGCGATCCTGCCAGACGCCCCCTCAAGGAAATCAGCCAGGGAACGGGCGGCCACTTATTCGAGAACTCCAACGATCTCACGGGCGCCATGGAACTCGCCGCGCACCCCGAAGTCACCTACCAGCTCGCCTTCAATCCCAGCGTCCGCGACGGTAAGTTCCACACCCTGAAAATCCGCTTCAATTCCAAGCGATCGGACTCGCTTGAATTCCGCCCCGGCTATCTCTCGCGCAAGGACGACGTGGCCGAGAAGAAGCCGGCCCCCAGCGGCCCGCTCGACGAAGCGCTCTTTTCGAAGGACACGCTGCAGGATCTGCCCGCTAAAGTGACCTCGCAAATCGGACCGCCGAAGGATGGCGCGATACCGCTGACCGTCGGCATCACCATCGACATCAGCGGGCTGAAGTTTGGAGCCAATAACGGCCGGCACACGCAGCAAATCGTCTTCCTGACGGCGCTGCTCGACGCCAACGGCGGCTTCGTCACCGGGCAGGAGTCGATTATGGAACTGGCGCTCACCGATGAGCGTCTGGCTTCGTTGAAAAAGGGATTCAAGGTAGTGGGAACGCTCACCGCCCCCGCCGGTAGCTATCAGGTCCGCACGGTAGTGCGCGAGGGGATGACCGGCCGCCTTTCAGCATCGACAGCGCCGGTGGAATTGAAGGTAGAGTAGGTTCCGTTCGACTTACTAAGTGGCGTGCTGGCAAGCAAAAAAGATCATTAGCCACAGATGAACACAGATTAACGCCGATAAGAGAGCCTCTAACGGCCAATGATCTTTTGCTCCTGGGCGGGTTTCAAGGTCGTGGGAACGCTCACCGCCCCCGCCGGCACTTATCAGGTCCGCACGGTAGTGCGCGAAGGGATGACCGGCCGCTTTCGGCCTCGACAGCGCCGGTAGAACTGAAGGTGGAGCAAGTTCCGTTCGACTTACTAAGTGGTTTTTGTTTTTATCCGCGTTTATCTGTGTTCACCCGCGGCCAATACTGTTTTGCTTCTACCCGAGGCCCAGCGGCCGTGCCCGCCCCAACACCGCCGCCAGTTCCTCCAGCCCTACGGGCTTGGCCACGTAATCGTCCATCCCCGCCTCCAGGCACCGCGCCCGGTCTTCCGCGAACGCCGCCGCCGTCATGGCGACAATGCGCGGCTGCCGCGCGGAGGGAAACTCGCCGCGGATTTTCCGGGTAGCCTCCAGGCCATCCATTTCCGGCATGTGTACGTCCATGAAAATCACGTCGTAGACGTTGTGCCGCAGGCGCTCCAGCAGTTCTTTCGCGTCGCACACGGAATCCGCCTGGTAGCCAAGCCGCTTCAATAAGCTCACCGCCACTTTGCGGTTGACCGGATTGTCGTCCGCCACCACGATCTTCAGCGCGGGCAGGTCCGCCGCGGGGCCGCGCACCGCCGGCGGCACGGTCACCGCCTGCGGCAGTTCCGCCATCTCCGCCAGGATACTGAAGGAAAACGCCGAGCCCTGGCCCGGCTGGCTTTCCACGCGCATGTGCCCGCCCATCTGCTCGGCCAGCGACCGGCTGATCGCCAGCCCCAGTCCCGTGCCGCGGTACTTGCGGCTGATGCTGGCGTCCACCTGGCTGAAGGATTCGAAAATCCGCTGCTGGTGCTCCGGCGCGATCCCCGGCCCGGTGTCGCGCACCACGAACGTAATGCGCCGCCACTTGCCGGGCGCCTCGCACGCCGTCACTGTGAGGGTCACTTCGCCCGCTTCCGTGAACTTGATGGCGTTACCCAGGAGATTGATCAGAATCTGGCGCAGCCGCCCCGCATCGCCCGAGATTGCCGCCGGCACGTGCGCATCGATGGCCACCGTCAAGCGCAGTCCCTTCTCCTGCGCCCGCGCCGCGAACAGCGCCGCGGCCTTCTCCACCGTGGGGCGAAACTCGAATGGCCGCGACTCCAGCTCCAGCCTGCCCGCTTCGATTTTGGAGAAGTCCAGAATGTCGTTGATTAGCGTGAGCAGCGCATCGCCGCTCGAACGGATGCCGTCCACGTACTCCCGCTGCTCCGGCGTCAGCTGAGTGCCGGCCAGCAGGTTGGCGAAGCCCACCACCCCGGTCATGGGAGTGCGGATCTCGTGGCTCATGTTGGCCAGCAGCAGGCTCTTGGCGCGATTGGCCGATTCCGCCTGCCATTTGGCCTGTTTGAGCGCTTCTTCGGTGCGCGCGCGGGCGCGGCGTTCGGCCACCATGGTGGCCGCTTCGGTAGCCAGCAGGCGCAATTGTCCGGCCCGTTCCGCTGTCACCGGGCCGCCCGATTGCATCACCAGCCGCCCTTCCAGCCGACCTTCGATGGCTACCGGCAGGCACAGGTCGGCGCTGGTCAGAATGGGCGAGTTGTCTTCGATTTCCGCCGGCAGATCTTCCATTCCGGGCGCGATCACCGGCGCCGAAACAGCCGGGCGGACACCGTCCGGCACCCTGCGGCCGTACCACACGCGGCCGAATCCGTATTGCTCCACGATGGCCGCCAGCAGCGTCTGCCACAGCATTTCTTCGGAGGCTTCCGGACCCACCCCTCGCAAGGCCACCAGGGCGCATTGGAAGCCGATGAGGTCGCTCAGCGTTTGTTCGATTCCGGGCGTGGTCACAGGCGAAAACTCCCGCGGTTTAACTCCAGGCTCTCGCGCGCGCGCCGGTACCAATCGTCCGTGCTTTCCCCGCGCACCATCGGCGCCACCCCGCACGCCACCCGGGCGCTGACCTGTTTCTTAGTTCCGTCTTCCGCCGTGAAATAGCTGCTCATCGCGAAGGACTCGCAAATCCCTCGGGCCTGATCCAGCCGTGCCGCCGGCGATCCCTCCGCGATGGCCAGAAACTCGTCCGCGCCCCACCGGAACAGCACGCCTTCGCCCGGAAACCGCT
>CAZARO010000445.1:0-5289 GCA_964487165.1 uncultured Solibacteraceae bacterium
CAGATTTTCGATGCGGATGCCAATCCCCATTTCCACCCCTCTAAACTGCTTCCAGATCCTTGCGGGCGCGATCCAAAATCTCGCGCACGCGTTCCACCCCGCCCCGTCCCGCGGCCCGCAGGCTGGCCTTCACCAGCGGCGAAAGCAACGGCAGGACCCTCATGCTTTCCGGCCCGAAGGATTGCCCCCAATCTTCGCACTCTTCGGCCCGTTCCCAAATGCGGCGGACAGCCTCCGGGTCGCGCTCCAGCTCCTTGCGCCCCGCCGCCGTGAGCGAGTAGACTTTCCGGCCGCCTTGCGCCTTCACGCGGATCAGCACTTCGTCCTCCAGTTGCTGCAGCGTCGGATAGACGCTGCCGGCGCTGGCCTGATAGATGCCGCCGGATCGCTCGCCCAGTTCCTTCATCAACTGATACCCGTGCTTGGAGCCCTCGCTCACAAGCGAGAGGATGGCGAGGCGCAACTCGCCGGCGCCGAAGAAGCGGCCTTTGGAGCCGAACGCGAAGGCAATGGGAAAGGCGGTCCCGGGGAACATACGCGGGCGCCGCTCCCCGAAGGCCATGGACCACGGCCAGCCGCTTTCCCAGAAGTCTTTGCTCATGATATATCACACGATATATCAAAAGTCATATCGGCGCAAGAGGACATTCGCAGGCGACGGCATTTGACCGCCGTCTCCGGCCGGAAACATAATGAAGCACCCGCAGTGCTCGGGAAATTTACTTGCCGTTCCACGGAGGAATCTTCTTGTTCCGCATACCGGCCCTATCGTGTACGCTACTGACGTTCGTCCTGGCAGGCGCCTTATCGGCGCAGGTCCACCGCCCGCTGGCACTCCGGGAATCGCAATACACGGCAGCCGCCGGGGAGCGCATCGCGCTCGACGCGCCGCCGGAAACGCTGGCGTTTATGAAGTCGGCGAAAATCCGCCTGGCGCTGGCGGCGGACCGGAATTTTCCCGTTGCGCCCGAGCGCAACGGAGACCGCGTGCTGCTGGGCGTGCCGCTCACTACCGAGCCGGGCGATTACACGGTCGCGCTCTCCTTCATTGACGCTGCCAAAGAGCAACGCACGGCCACCATCCGTTTGACAGTCAAGCCCTTCGCGTCGCCCGACACCGCGCCGGCCGTTCCTCCCGTGGTGCTGCTGGACGGATTGCAGTTGAGCCTCACCAGTACGTGCCCTATCGCGACCGATTCCAGCGGAACATTCGGCAATCTGCAAGCTTACCTGCAGGGGCCGCCCAACAATGTGCCCAACGTTTACTTTTTCGAGAATTGCACGGAGTGTCCCAATTGCTCCATCGCGCAACTGGGCGCGGACCTGGCGACGTTCCTGAACGCCTTGCCGGTCCCGCAGGTCGACGTGGTGGCTCACAGCATGGGCGGCCTGATTGTCCGCTCTTACCTGTCGGGAAAGCAGGCCGCTGCCGGTGCCTTTAGCCCTCCCGCCACGCAGAAAATCAGAAAGGCCGTCTTCCTGGCGACGCCGCACTTCGGCTCATTCCTGGCCGATGAAGTCACCCAGAACGCGCTCTTGTCTGAGCTTTACGGGAGCGACATCCAAATCGCCGAGATGCAGCGCGGCAGCTAGTTGGAGTGGGATCTGGCCACCTGGAATCAATTCGCAGACGATCTGCGAGGCGTGGATGCCGTGGCGGCCGTCGGCAACGCCGGCCCATCGGGGCAGAGTGACGGCGTCGTGGGCTTGACCAGCGCGTCGCTGGATTTCGCCCTCCCGGGACGCACCCGGGTCATCCCTTACTGCCATATTTCGCCCAGCGACGATAGTGGACTCGCGGGGCTCTTGACGGGCTGCACCGCGCCGGGAATCGCCTTCATCGATACCACCTCGCACCCGTCTTACCAGATCGTGTCTTCATTCCTCATGAGTGGGACCGCGTGGCAGAGCATCGGCAATGCGCCCGCGCAGGATCCCACCTTGTCAATTTATGGCGGCATGATGGTGGGCCAGGTGACAGCCGCCGGCCACTATGTCGAAACGCTGAGCACGGCCACCTGGGGCAGCACCACGCTGGTGGACGGTGTAACTGGCGGGGAACTGTTCTATAACGATTTCGTCTCCCCGGGCACGGCGAGTTTCTCGCTGAGCGCGTCGGGATCCGCTCCTACGGGGTGCGGCCCTTACACGGAAAAGACGGGGTTCTATTCCACTTTCCGGTGTAAGGCCGCTCCCGCCATCGTCTCCGTGGGGCCGCTTCTTTCCGGCGCCGCCAAAGTGGTCGCATCCGGCGGGAACATCGCCATTACGGGCGTGGGATTCGGCGCTCAACAGTGCGCGGCCTGCGGCGTGACGGCGTCCGGGCCGCAGCCCACGGCGTTACAGGTGTCGAACTGGAGCGATTCGAGCATCACGGCGTTCCTTCCCGGCAGCTTTGCCGGTTTCGTGACCATCGGCGTTACCGCGGCCAATGGGTCGGACGCGATAGGCCTGATGGCCGCGGCACCCGGCTCCGCAGCGAGCGTGGTGATAAGCGGGGTAATCAATCTGGCATCGGGATTGACGGGGCCGGTGGCGCCCGGCGAGTTAGTCGCGATCTACGGCGCCGGTCTCGGTCCCGCCAACGGAGTAAGTTTCGCGGTCGATCCGGTCACCGGCGGGGTAGACACCACGCTGGGGGGAACGCGGGTCTTGTTCGGCTCGGCCGCGGCCCCGATTATTTATGCCTCCGCGAGTCAAATCAGCGCCGTCGTCCCCTACGAGATGGCGGGGCAATCGCAGGCCGTGATGGCGGTCGAGTATCAATCGGCATCGGCAAGCCAGACGGTGGCGATCGCGAGCGCAGCGCCGGGCGCATTTACGCTGAACGATAACGGTTCGGGGCAGGCGGCGGCAATCAATCAGGACGGCACCATCAACGGGCCCGCCAATCCCGCGGCGAAGGGCTCTTACGTGACCATTTATTTCACCGGCGGCGGGCAGACGAACCCCGCCGGCGTCACCGGGTCGGTAACCGGCGCGGTGCTGAAGTGGCTGACGCAGGCGATTTCGGTGACGGTGGGAAATCAGCCCGCAACGGTCACATTCGACGGGTCGGCGCCGACGTTCGTGGACGGCCTCGATCAGCTCAATATTCAGCTTTCCCCGAGTACGCCCTCGGGCGCGCAGGCCGTGGTGATCACGGTAAAAGGAATCTCGAGCCCGGCGACGGCAACAGTGGCGGTGCAATAGTGGTGGTATGAAGACGGCGGTGTCCATTCCCAACGACTTACTCGAACGAGCAGAGCGGCTGGCGCGCCAAATCGGGAAATCGCGGAGCCAGTTGTTTAGCGACGCGGTCCGCGAGTACGTTGCGCGCCACGACCAGGAAGGGATCACCGAGGGCATGGACAGGGTCTGCGCCGAGTTGGGCCAGCCTACCGACGAATTCGTTTCCTCGGCTGCCCGCCGGACGCTGGCAAGAAGCGAATGGTGATGTCGCAGGGCGAGTTCTGGTGGGCCGACCTTCCCGGAATGACCGGCCAAAGGGCCAGAATCCGAGTTCACTCGGACGGGTCCACTTCACGCACGATGACCTCCATTTGCGCGGCCAGGACAGGCAGGTGCACCGTAACGATCTCCCAAACGCGTTCGATGTTCACTCCAAGGTAATCGTGGACCAGAACGTTCCTGAATCCCGCAATGGCGCGCCAGTCAACCTCGGCATGGAGGGCTTTCAGACGATCGCTGATCCGCTGGGTGGATTCGGCGAGCGTTTGGAGATTGCGCAGAACCGCGTCTTGAATCAATTCCGACTCGCGAAAGGACTCTCCACCGTTCTCGCAATACCGACTTATGCGCCCGATACAATCGAGGACATGATGGACGTAGAGGCGGTCTTCCTTCACAAAGGAATAGCCTCGTGAAGGATGCGGTCTCGAATCAGGGGATGAAGAGCGCTCTCTTCCGCGATGTCCACTTTGCGCCCCAGCTCTTCTTCCAGGTCGACAAGCAGTCCCCCGGGGAACCACGGCGGCGTATGCGGTCCAGCGTCGATCAGCAGGTCGAGGTCGCTATCCGGGCGCGCGTCACCCCTCGCGAAGGAACCGAACACACGCACACGCTGCACACCATGCTTTGCCGCAATGGCGAGAATCGCGGTACGTTTGCCTAACTCATCGACGGTCATGCACTCTCATTTTCGCACCGGCCGCTATCAGGTGGCAGCCCCGTGACTGGGTGAAATCACCCACCCCACCTCACTTTCCCTGCCAGGCGATTGATAATAAAGCTCTCATCTTTGGCTGACTGGATGCATGCTACTCTCACTCCGAGGTCTCAATCCTATGTTTCGATTCGAACAGTTGATCCGCCGGGACACCATCATTCGCGACGTGAAGCAGCGTCACCCGGAAACCATCCCGGTATTCGAAGAGTTGCACTTCCGTAGCTCGTGCGACGACTGCGATATCGAAACCGTGGCGCGCAAGAACGGACTCAACGTTCTGGACGTGGTCGAGGCCCTCAATCGGGCCGCGTTCGGACCGAAAGCGGAGAGCGAACATGCAGGTAACCAAAGCCTCGCGTAAGAAATTCCGTCACCAGGGCCACCAACCCCTGGATATCTTTTTTTCGCCCAAAACCGTAGCCGTCGTCGGCGCCACCGAAACCCCCAACACCGTGGGACGGACGGTGTTGTGGAATCTGGTCACCAGCCCGTTCGGTGGCACGGTCTATCCCGTGAACCCCAAGCGCCCCAGCGTCCTGGGGGTGAAAGCCTATAAGTCTGTCTCCGATATTCCGGAAGAGGTGGACCTGGCAGTCATCGTCACGCCCCCACCGTCCATTCCCGGCATCGTCCGGGAATGCGGCGAGAACGGCGTCCGCGGCGCGGTGGTCATCTCGGCCGGCTTCAAGGAAATCGGACCCGAGGGCGCCGAACTCGAGCGCCAGTTGCTGAAAGAGGCGCAGGCCGGCGGCGTCCGCATCATCGGCCCCAACTGCCTGGGCGTAATGAGCCCGCTCACCGGGCTGAACGCCACTTTCGCGACCACCATCGCGCGGCCCGGATCGGTCGGTTTCATCAGCCAGAGCGGCGCCCTGTGTACCGCCGTGCTGGACTGGAGCCTCAAGGAAATGGTGGGCTTCAGCGCCTTCGTCTCCATCGGTTCGATGGTGGACGTGGGGTGGGGCGACCTGATCTACCACCTGGGCAACGATCCCAAAACGCGTTCTATCGTCATCTATATGGAGAGCATCGGGAACGCCCGCGCGTTCCTCTCCGCGGCGCGCGAAGTGGCGCTCAATAAGCCCATCATCGTCATCAAGCCGGGCCGTTCCGCCGCCGCC
>CAZARO010000446.1:0-5286 GCA_964487165.1 uncultured Solibacteraceae bacterium
GTTGCCATAGGCGAAGACCAAGCCGTTGGCGATCACCGGCGGCTCCGCGCGGTTCATGTCGCGCGAGATCCACTGCGGATCGAGGGTCCACTTTCCGCCATTCTCCTCCACTTTGAACGCCACGATGGCGCCGTCTTTCACGGTGCCGTGTTCCACCGGCGCCTTGAACTGCGAATGCTTCGGCCCCCAGATGGGCGTCAGCACCCAGCGCACCCCCTTGGAATCTTCCCAACTGGCCAGCGATCCCCAAATTCCCGCCGAGGCGAAGTTGACGTCTTCGTTGCACAGCAGCGGACTGCGATATAGCGGAGTGCGGTGATCATCGCCGCCAATCGACGCCGTGTCCATCAGGTAGAGGCGGCATTCCTTGCCCGCATCCACCATCAGTTCCCTGCCCTTGTAATTGAAGATCGCGGGCGTGACCTGCATATCGAGATCGCGCTTCACCAGCCACTCCGCATTGGAGGGGCCATAGTAGTCTTCCAGGCGCAGCGCCTTGGTATCGGGATCCAGCTTGACGCCGATAATGCCGTTGCCGAAGATGCCGTTTTCGGGGTCCCACTTTCCGTCGCCGGTTCCGGTGTACATGGTGCCGTCGGCGCTGATGGCGGGTCCGGTACGTCCCCACATGCCGCCCCCGGCAGGGCCCCAGGATCCGGCCTTATTGGTGGTCAGGTCGTACGAATAAACCACGTTCGGATTCCCGCCGCAGCCTTGCGCGGTGTGGGTATAGAGCACGTTGTTCCAGAGGTTCAACGCGTAGGGCTTGCCGTTGGGCGGCATCCACTTCGCGGGAGGCGCCACATCTTCACCGTCGGCCGCGTTCAACTGATGCAACCTGCCGTCCCACGATGCCGCGTAGATGGTGTACTTGCCGGGCGTGGAGGTCGGCCCGATCACCGGCGTGGCCGTGATGCCGCCGGGACAGAGGATTCCGCCACCGCCGCCGCGTCCGCCGCTGGGCGGCGTGTAAGTGCTCTCGAAGTGCTTCTTCCAGATCAACTCGCCCTTTTCGACGTCGATGGCGTAGATGTTATCGGAGACGCCGGTTTCAATCGCCACTTCCCGCGGGCCGCTGCTGGTATTTAGCTTTCCAACGATCAGGGGCGGGAACAACGAATGCATCTGGCGCGGCTCGTTATCGAGCTTGAGCTTCCAGAGAAGCTTCATGTTCTTGATGCTGGCCGCGCTGAGGATCTTCTCATCTTTTTGCCAGCCCGTGCGCTGCGGATTGCCTCCGTCGGTGAGCCAGTCGGAACCCCAGGCAAGCACACCGCCCATCGCAAGAGCAGTCAAAACAGTGATTCGTCGCTTCATTCGCATCCCTGACCCATATTGTCCACCGGCGAGGCCCCTTTCGGGGGGATGCTTCCGGGCGTCGGTGATTGCCTGAAGCTGAGTTGAGGAGAACCCCGCGCCACTTGGGCGACGGCGCGGTCGCGATCCTCTCCCCTCTCGCTTGAAACGATTCAAAACGTTAGTGCGATCAGCATACAACCGCCGCTCCGCCGGTGTCAAGCCAATGCCCAATCAGCAAAAAAACGACGCTCCGTCTTGACAGCTAATTCCTCCAGGCAGTACGCTACAAACACTCATTCGCTTCTCGCCGCATGAAGCGCTGGCAGAGACGTAAGAGATCGGGGGACCACTACATGACCTCGCAGGTCGATCACGCCAGTTTGCATTCCGGTTCGGTCATTCCACTGCCGGATGCTCCCGGTTTCATTCGTGAAGCTCTAGCGGAAGGCGAAGGTGTCGTTCGCCTGGCGCCGTGCTGGGTGCCGCGCTCGTTTCTGATGCCCGGCGGACGGCTCAAGCTCGATTCCCGAGATCTTTACATTCTCGGCGGGCACCGCGGCGGCATCGACGAACGCTGGTTCGCCTCCACCACCAAGGCCGCCAACGGTCCGCTCACCGCGCCCGACGAAGGTTTGGCCTACATCGAATTTCACGACAGGAAACTGCTGCTCAAAGAGGCCATCGAACGCGCCGGTGATCTCTTTCTCGGCGCCGATGCGATGCGCCAGTACGGCGGCTGGAACCTGCTCTGCAAGTTCTTCGATAACCTCGGCCCAATTCCGCACCATCTGCACCAGAACGACGAGTTCGCGGCGCGCGTGGGCCAAAAGGGCAAGCCCGAGGCTTACTACTTCCCGCCGCAATACAATTTCAAGGACAACAACTTTCCCTACACCTTCATGGGCCTGGAACCCGGCACCACGCGGGACGACGTCCGCGCTTGTCTCGAACGCTGGAACGAAGGCGATAACGGAATCCTCTACCATTCCCGCGCTTACCGGCTCAAGCCCGGCAGCGGATGGCAGGTCGATCCCGGAATTCTGCACGCTCCCGGCTCCCTGGTGACTTACGAACCGCAGGTCAATTCCGACGTCTTCGGCATGTTCCAGTCACTGGTGGAAGGCCGCACGGTGCCGTGGGATCTATTAGTCAAAGATGTGCCCCCTGAGCATCACCACGACCTCGATTATCTGCTCGACATGCTCGACTGGGAAGCCAATACCGACCCCGAGTTCGCGAAACATCGCCACTTCGATCCTAAGCCGGTGGCGCCGGTGGAGGAAATGGCCGCGGCCGGTTATTGCGACCGGTGGGTTGTCTATTCCACCCCGCATTACTCCGCCAAGGAACTCACCGTCTTTCCGGGCCGGACCGCGACCATCAAGGACGCCGCCGCGTATGGACTCATCCTGACGCAAGGCTACGGCTCCATCGGCAAACATCAGGTGGAAACACCGTCGCTCATCCGCTATGGTCAAATGACCAGCGACGAATTGTTCGTCACCCGGGAAGCTGCCGCCAACGGCGTGGTCGTCACCAACAGGAGCGCCACGGAAAACCTGGTAATGCTCAAGCATTTCGGACCGGGCAATCCGGACGCCCCCCTGGCGCGGCTTCCCTGAAGCGCGTAGTCAGGCTCGCTTTGCGGGCGTCAATATTCGGACGGTAGGAAAGTATGTGCCGTAGCGCGCTGCGTCCCGAGTGAGCAATGCCAGGCGGCGGACGGCGGCGTGAGCGCCGATATAGAAATCGGGCAGGGGCGAACTCCGTGCGCCCCCCAGGCGGCGGTAACGCAGGAAACACTTTCCGGCCAGAAAAACGGCTTCCCACGGCAGCGCTTCACGCTGGTAAAGGGATGCAGGAAGGGCGGCGTCCAGCGCCTCAATCGTCGAATAGGTGATCGACACTTCGGCGTAAACGATAGGATTGATGACCAAGGTAGCGTATTCCGCGGCTTCCGCCAGTGCGCTCGCCGACCAGGTCGACCAAACCGGGTCGGAACTGATGACGTCGAGGAGGACGCTGCTGTCGACCAGCACCCCGCGACTGCCCTTCAGACGAGCCGGCAGGTCCGCGAGAACGCGGATCATTTGCGGCGCTTCCGTGGGCGCGGTTCCCCGCGGGTGAGCGCAAGAATCTCATCGGTAGTCATCCGGATATCGGCGGATCCGCGGAGGAGTTCTACGGCCAGGCGTCCGCGGGCGCTTCCGCCGGGCAGTCGGCAGGCTTTACGGATCCGGGCATGGTCGCCAGCCACTTCGAATTCGACCTCCGTATTCGGCAGCAGCCCGAGCCGGTTCCGAATTTCCTGCGGGATCGTCACTTGCCCTTTGCTGGTGATTTGCACGGTAATACTCCTACTGGTAAGAATACTACCATCGGACCATGTCAGGCAACCTCAACAACCTCGCCGCCTTCGTCCGCCGTGAAGTACGCGCAATCGGGATGGTGGAACACCAGCGCGCTCACGCTCGCTTCCGGCTCCATCATCATACCCTCGGTAAGTTGAACGCCGATGTCTTCGGGACGCAGTAACTGAAACAGCCCCTGCTGATCGTCCAGATTGGGACACGCCGGGTAGCCGAAGCTGTAGCGCTTGCCGTGGTATTTCGACGTGAAGCGATCGTGCATCGTCGTAGTGGGCGGGTCGGGGAAGCCCCAATCCTCGCGAATTCGGCGATGCAGCCACTCCGCCGTGCCTTCGGCCGTCTCTATGGCCAGCGCCTGAATGGCGTGCGCCTTGAAAAACTCGCCCGCCTTCTTCCATTCTTCCGACCGTTCGCGCACGCACGCACCGGCCGTCACCACGAACAGCGCCAGGTGGTCGCGCCGGCCCTCTTCGGCATCTAAGATGTAATCGCTCAGGCACAGGCCGTCTTCGCGGCGCTGCCGGCCGAAGCGGAACGTGTGGATGGGCGAAGCTCCGGCGGGCGCGAACAGGTGGACGGAATTGCCGTCGCGTTCCGCCTCGAAGAATTGCCACACGGCTTTCACCTTCAGGAATCCGAAGGCCGCCTGCTTCACCTCTTCCATATTGTGGTAGAGTTCGAGCGCTTTCTCTTCATGCTCGGCGAGGGCCTTCTCGAAGTTACCCTTGTAGCCTAAGTGGCGACCGAACAACATATAAGGATTGATGTAACTCCACAGTTCGGCGAGCTGCGGCACCTCGCGAATCTTACGCTCCAGATACGGCGCCGCCGGAATGGCGATGTCGGTGCGTACCTTGGAACTGCGTCGCGTGGCGATCGGACCCGCGGGGGCTTCCGCGGTGACCGGAACGGTAGCTGAAGCCTGTCCGACCCAGTTGGCCAGAGTGGCGCCGCGCTCCGCCGGATCCATCAGGCGATTCATGAGGCTCAGCCCGGTCATGGCGTCTTTGGCGTAGCAGACCGCCTCGCCATACGCCGGCGCGATTTTCGTCCGCGTGAATTTCTCCGAGAGCGCCGCGCCACCTACCAGGATCGGCACAGTGATGCCCGCGGTCTTCAGATCGGTAGCCGTGATCACCATCTGCTGCGTGCTTTTTACCAGCAATCCGGACAGGCCGATGGCATCGGGTTTATGTTCCGCGTGCGCCTGGATCAGCGCTTCCGGCGGCACCTTGATGCCCAGATTGACCACCTGGTAGCCGTTGTTCGAAAGGATAATTTCCACCAGGTTCTTGCCGATATCGTGGACGTCGCCTTTCACGGTGGCCAGCACGATCTTCCCCCGCGCCGCCGTTTCCGACTTCTCCATGAACTGTTCCAGATGATTGACCGCGGCCTTCATGGCTTCGGCCGATTGCAGCACCTCCGCCACAATCAGCTCGTTATTATTGAAAAGCCGGCCTACTTCCGACATTCCGGCCATCAGCGGTCCGTTGATGATATCGAGCGGCCCGGTTCCTTCGGCGCGTTTGCGGTCGAGATCGGCAATCAGTCCGTCTTTGGTGCCTTCGATGATGTAGTTGGCCAGGCGCTGATCGAGCGGCAAATCGGCGGCCTG
>CAZARO010000447.1:0-5277 GCA_964487165.1 uncultured Solibacteraceae bacterium
GGCGGCGGGCCATCCGCGAGAAGCCCGAGTTGGCGCAGACGTACTTCGAGCCGGCGTAGGGCGGCGCCCGGGCCTGTGGCCCGGGAAATCCCTTCGGGATTTGGAATACAGGAGTCAGAAGACAGAATGAAAACCTGGCGTCGCGAAGGTGCGAGTCTGTAAGCCGCTCCGGCGAGCTTGTGGATCGATCTTGGACTTCCGGCCCGGCTCCCTTCGGGTCCGTGAAGTCAGAATGAGAAACCTGGCATCGCGATAGTGCGAGCTTTTGACTGGAGGAGCGGCTCTCAGAATCGTCCCTTGAGGAGCCAGGTTTTCATTCTGTCTTCTGACTCCTGTCTCCTTTCTCCCATATTCCGAAGGAATATTCGGGGCGCAGCCCCGATTTACAATAAAACCTATGGCACGCGCATGGACCCTTCTGAGCGTTCGCATCGCATTCGCGGTTGGCTTGGTTTCGTTGGTGGCGGTTCTCGGTTCGCAGCCCACTCCGCGCGAGCATGTGGGGCCGCTTCCCGGCGGCGCCTTCCTGCTGAATAGCGGCTGGGTCCTCGACCCCGCCGGCAAACAGGTCCCGCTCGACACACTCCCCATGTCCTCGGCGCTGTCGCCCGATGGAAAATATCTGCTGGTGCTCAATGGCGGATACCGGCCGCCTTCCATCACGGTGATCGAAACCGCTTCGGGCACGGTGAAAAGCAGCGTGCCGGTGGCGGATGCCTGGCTGGGCATCGCTTTCACGCCGCGGGGCGACCTGGTATACGTGGGCGGCGGTTCGAAGGCGTCGGTCTTCGAATTCACTTTCGCCGATGGCACGCTCACGCCGGCGCGCACCTTCGCCGTGCCGTCGCAGGATCACGTCAGCGGGCATGACATGATCGGCGACGTGACGCTCTCTCCCGACGGCCGCCTGATCTACGCCGCGGACCTGTATCACGATTCCGTGGTGGTCATCAATCCGCAATCGGGCATGGTCATCGAGCGCTTCAAGACCGGCCGGAGGCCGTATCGCATCCTGTTCCATCCCGACGGAAAATCGTTCTTCGTGACCAGCTGGGCCGATGGCACGCTGGGCCACTACGACGCTTCCAGCGGCACCGAACTGGCGCGCGTGCCCCTGGGCGCGCACCCCACCGACATCGTCTGGCGCGCCGGCGGCGCCACCGACTCGGACGGCGACCAGCCCAAGTACACCGCGCGGCTCTTCGTGGCCGCCGCCAATACCAATAGCGTGTACTCCGTGGCCGTCAATTCGGCCAAGGACCTGAGCGTAGTGGAGCGCATCAACATATCCATGACGGCGCGGCAGCCGCTCGGCATGACGCCCTCGGCGCTGGCACTGAGCCCCGATGGAAAGCGGCTCTTCGTGGCCTGCTCGGATGGCAATGTGGCGGCCGTGGTCGACGTTTCCGGCTCCATCAGCATGGTACAGGGATTCATTCCCACCGGCTGGTATCCGACGGCGGTGCGCGTGCTGCCTTCGGGAACGCTGGTGGTGATTAACGGCAAGGGCGTGCGATCCTATCCCAATCCCAACGGGCCAAACCCGGGCAAGCGCATCGAGCCCGTGCACGGAGGAGTCCGCGAACCGGGATACGTCGGGTACCTGCAGACCGGGACGGCCTCATGGATCTCGCCGTTCAGCGATCAGCAACTGGCCGACTGGACCGCGAAGGCGTTGTCTCTCTCGGCATATCGCGATGCCAAGCTGGATGTCGCCAGCAGCTTCCCGCCGCAGATCCAGCACGTGTTGTACATCGAGAAAGAGAATCGCACCTACGATCAAGTGCTGGGCGATATGAAAGAGGGCAACGGCGACGCGTCGCTGGTGCTGTTCGGCGAAAACGTCACGCCGAATCTGCACAAAATTTCGCGCGAATTCGTGCTGCTCGATAACTTCTACGTGAATGCCGACGTGAGCGCGGACGGCAATAACTGGTCTACCGCCGCCATTGCGCCCGACTGGGTGCAGAAACTGTGGCCCACCGAGTATGCCGGCCGCCACAAGCTGTACGATTTCGAAGAGCAGGACATCACTGCGTTGCCGCCGGCGGGTTACATCTGGACCAACGCCGACATGAAGGGCCTCGCGGTGCGCAATTACGGCTTCATGGTGGTGAACAAGGCGGAAGCCGCGCCCGCGGGCGGCGACCAGATCGAGAAGATCAACGATCCGGTGCTGGCGAAGGCGAAGATCACCAATCGCGCCTTCCGCAGCTTCGATCTGAGTTATACCGATATCGACCGCGCCAAGACATTCCTGGCCGACCTGGCGGAGTTTGAGAAGACCGGCAATATGCCGAGCCTGATGGTGATGCGGCTGCCCAACGACCACACTTCCGGCGTGAAAGCCGGCCTGCTCTCGCCGCTGGCGATGGCCGCCGATAACGACCAGGGCGTCGGCATGATTGTGGAAGGAATTTCGAAGTCGAAATTCTGGGCGACCACGGCGATTTTCATACTGGAAGACGACGCGCAGAACGGTCCGGACCACGTGGACTCGCACCGCTCGCCGGCGTATGTGATTTCGCCGTACATCAAGCGCCACCAGGTGGACAGCCACATGTACAACACCACCTCAATGCTGCGGACCATCGAGCTGATTCTGGGGATGCGGCCGATGACGCACTTCGACGCCGCGGCGCCGCCGATGACCGCGGTCTTCCAGTCGACGCCGGACCTGGCGCCCTATACCTTGGAGAAGCCGCGCACGCCGCTCGACGCCCGCAATCCTGCGGGTGCTTCGGGGGTGGCTGACAACATGCGATTCGAGCGCGAGGACGAAAACGACGACAACCAGCTGAACGATCTGCTCTGGCGCGCCATCCGCAAGGACGCTCCTCCGCCTCCGGTGCGCAGCTACTTCGGGAAGTAGGAGGCGCGTGTAGTTGAGCAACCTGAAACCGCCCCGGCACGGTAGACTGTGATTATGCCGCATTCCGAGCGAATTGTGGTCGATCCCGAGGTGCTAGCGGGCAAACCGGTTATCCGGGGGACACGTCTCGCGGTCGAATTCGTCCTCGAACTCCTCGCGGCCGGCCAGCCTGAGACCGAGATCCTCGCAAACTATCCAGGGCTGACGCGGGAGGACATTCTCGCCTGCCTGTCCTACGCCAGCTACCTGGCCCACGAATTCAAGGCCTATCCGATTCCAGCCTGATTCCGGTGGGCCGATTCCCGTAGGGAAAGATGCGCATCCTCGCCGATGAAAACTTCCCGGGGCCGATTGTTGAGGAGCTTCGTGGCGACGCGGGGATACAGTCGGGCTAGAGCCCTCAGCGGACTGAAGAGGGAGGTGCAATATTCGGCTGATCGACCGCACCCTCGCGGTCGCGGCTCGGTAGGCTCTGGCAAACACAGAGGCGCCATTCCGAGCCGCGCGCGCCAGCAAGCGGTTCTTCGAACCAAGTCCGCCCCACCGAGGTTCATCACCTTTGGTGGCGCGACGCGGAAAAGCTAATCGCTGACAGCTAGCCGCTAGCAGCTACACTAGAGAAGATGCCGCAGATACACTTGTGCTTCCTATGGCACATGCATCAGCCTTTTTATAAGGACCTGGTTTCCGGCGAATACAAACTGCCCTGGACGCGCATGCACGCGCTCAAGGACTACTACGGCATGGTGCGCGTGCTGGAGGAGTTCCCCAAAGTCCGGCAGACCTTCAACCTGGTGCCTTCCATGATGGCGCAAGTCGCCGAGTACGCCGCGGGCGAGGCCATCGATCCGTTTCTGCAGGTGGCTCTCAAACCGGCTGAGGAGTTGACTGACGCCGATCGCGCTTTTGTGCTCCGCCATTCCTTTTATTCCGACCCGCAGCGCATGATCTATCGCTATCCGCGCTACGGCGAGCTGCTGGATGCCTGGCAGCGGCAGAAAGACTCCGGCGCTAGATCTACCTTCGGCGCGCAGGATTTTCGCGACCTGCAGATGTGGTCACAGGTTGCCTGGTTCGACGAGGAGTTTCAGGAGCACGACGCCGAAGTCCGCGAGTGGGTCAAGCGCGGCCGCAATTTTTCACCGGCGGACCAGCATCGCATGGGCGAAAAGCAGCGCGAAATCGTGGGCCAGGTACTGCCGATATACCGCAGGCTCGCCGGCACGGGCCAAATCGAGATTTCCACCACGCCGTATTACCACCCGATCCTGCCGCTGCTGTGCGATTCCAATATCGCCAGCGTGTCGCACCCCAACGTGCCGCTGCCGGCGCGCTTCCGTTACCCTGGCGACGCGCGCGCCCAACTGACCATGGCGCGCGAATATTGCGGGAGGACGTTTGGCACGCAGCCGGTGGGACTTTGGCCCTCGGAGGGTTCGGTCTCGGACGAGGTCTTCTCCATCGCCGCGGAATTGGGTTTCGAATGGGCCGCCACCGATAGCGGTGTGCTCAACCGAACCCTCAATCAGGCGGTCCCCGTCGACGGACTGTACCGGCCCTATCAATGGCGGCAGGGCGGGCGAACCATGAGCGTCCTGTTTCGCGACCATTTCATGAGCGATCTCATCGGCTTCGTCTATTCGAAGATGGACGCCGCGCCGGCAGCGGATGATTTCCTCCACCGCATCCACGAGAACTGCGCGGGCATCCTGGGCGCGGGGCGCGATGCGCTGGTCCCCATCATTCTGGACGGCGAGAACGCGTGGGAATACTACGACCGCAACGGGCGCCCGTTTCTGCGCGAGTTGTACCGGCGGATTTCCGGAGACGGCCGCCTGAACGCCGTGACGGTGAGCGAAGCCCTGCGCCTGATGGCGCCGCAACCGCTCGACCACATCTTCCCCGGTTCGTGGATCGGCGCTAATTTCGACGTGTGGATCGGCGCCGAGGAGGATAACCAGGCCTGGACGCAATTGCTGCGCGCGCGCCAGACGTTCGATGCCGCCGGCGCGGTTCCCGAAGAGAAGCGCCGCATGGCCCTGGAAGAATTGCTGATCGCCGAGGGCAGCGACTGGTGCTGGTGGTACGGGCCGGAGCACGATTCGGCCAACCGTCCGGAGTTCGACCAGCTCTACCGCAGCCACCTGGCGAACGTCTATCGCTTCCTCAATTTGGCGCCGCCGGAGGAACTCTCGCGGCCCATCCTGCGCATCAGCGTGCCGGAAGTACATATCACGCCCTCGGGTCCGATCCATCCGGTGATCGACGGCGAGGTAACTTCATACTTCGAATGGATCGGCGCCGGCGCGTACCGCGTGGATGAGCGCTCGGGCTCCATGCATGGCAAGAAATTCGTGATTCGCGAGGTCTTTTTCGGAAGCGACGGGAAGAGCTTCTATGTGCGC
>CAZARO010000448.1:0-5272 GCA_964487165.1 uncultured Solibacteraceae bacterium
TGGCAAAAGGAATGTTTGAGGTGGAGTGCCCGTGCTGCCAGGCAGTCCTCAAAGTGGACCCCGAGACACGGGCGGTGATCGCTCACACTGTTCCGGTGAAGCCACTGCCCATCGAAGATCTGGCGGCGGAAGTTGCCAAGCTGAAGGGCGCCGGCGCGCGGAGAGAAGAGCTGTTTCAGAAGAGCGTGGAAGCCGAGAAATCCCACGGCAAAGTACTGGAAAAGAAGTTCGACGAGCTATTCAAGCGCGCCCAGGAAGACCCCGACAAACGCCCGCCCAAGCGCGATATCGATCTCGACTGAGGAAGGGTACTGAAGTCAGAGGGACGACACCTGAGGCCGCGGGGCGGCGCGGCGTGCGGAGGCAAAAAAACGGGAGACGGCGCGGCGATGCGCGGTCTCCCGCTAAGGGACGCGAACTTATTGCGCGAACTTATTGATAGATAACCGATCCCGCCGTGCCTATGGTTGCCGAGAACGTGGAGGCGACGGTACCCCCGCCCGCCGTCAAAGTTGGCGCGAAGGAAACGGGCTGCGGCCCCGAGGATACACTCAGGAATCCCGAGCCTCCAGCGGTGCTTGCCGGTGTGGCCTGTAACTGGTCCAGCACTTGCGAGGAGACGGTAAACCCGCCCGTTCCCGCAGTGGTCAGACAGATAAATTCGGATGCCGTGGTAACGGCAGCTGCGCCCGTTCCCGATGTGGTACCCGAATAGCCGACGATCGACACCACGTCAGTGGAATTGCCGCCGGTCCACGTAAGCGGCAGCCCTTGCGAGCGGACAACCGTGCCCGGTAATCCGCCGGTGATGGTCAGCGGCGATCCCAAAGTAATCGATGTGTTGAAGCTCTCCACTCCTGTTCCGCCTGCACCGGCCACGGTATATGCGCCCGCCACCAGTGTGCCGTTGACCGAGCCGGGAATGGAAACCCCCGCTTCCCCGATGAGTAACGAGTAACTGCCGTTGCTATCCGTGAAGGGCGTTTTGTTCAGGTTCGATCCGCTGGGCCCGCTCAGCGTCACCGCGCCGGCATCCAGATAGTTTACAGTACCTCCGGCCAGCACTGTCCCAGTGCTGTTGAGGGTTACCTGAATCACCGTACAAGAGCCTACCGTAATTGTCGATATTGACCCCGGCAGCGTCGCCAGCGCCTGCAGTTCGAACCCCGAGATCTGCGTGAACTGTCCACCGGCGGACGCAGAGGTAAAAGTGCCTGTCCCCGGTACGGTCTCCGTAAACTGCGTCATGGAGAAGCCACCCGCGTTAATCGTGCCCCCATTATCGAGGTTCTGCAATTGCGTGGTGGTGTATCCCGGCAGCACGCAGGCGGTGGCCGTCCCGTTCGGAGCGATCGAAATCGTGGTGGCGGGGCTGAGGGTGCCATTCACCGAGACCTGGAATGTGACGGTGCAGCCGGTAGGCACATTGGAAGGGAGTTGGAAGTTGAGCTGATCTTCACCGGCGTAGCCGGCGCGGCCCGCGAAAAGCACCGGGATGTTCATTCCGCCGATGACTACGCTGACGGTAACTCCGTTCTTGGTGAAGTCGTACACCGGCGATGCGGCGTTGTCGTCGCCCGCTACCCCGCCTAGTCCGGTTCCGTACGCAACCATGTATTGTGACGGGTGCGCGGGCGAGACAGTGGTGCCATCGATGTTTCCGGTGGTGAGCCGGTTCAAATCGTATTCTGTGGCGGAGACCACGTTTTGAGCTACCGCCAGGCCGGCCCCGGTGCTGTCTTGCGTAAATAACGCGAACTTGTGCGCCACCACGGTGACCGAAACCGCCGCACTGGTGGTGCCATTAGTGACAGTTACGTTGTAATTGCCAACCGGTACCGAGGAGGGCAAAATTCCGGCTAACTGGCAAGCGCCATTCCCTAGGGGATCTTCATACCATAAAAGTGCGTTCGTAGCGGTGCCGGTTGTAGGCGCGACCGGCGTGAATGTGATCGACACCCCGTCGGGAGAAGCGGTGGGCCGCGGAACGTTAAAGGCGGTGAGCGTAGTGCCCGGGCACAGGAACGATCCTTTGACGATGAAAATCGTACCTTGGGCCAGATTCGGCGTATTACTCGCGGCGTCCAGGACGGCGGTGATGGTCGGCGGGGGTGCCGTTACCGTTCCGCCGGTGGTGATCGTGCCGCTTCCGGTGATAGTCAGGGTGATGCCCGAGGCTCCGATCCCGCCCGAACCCGACAGTGACGGAAATGTTCCGGTGTCGCCAGCGTAGGTTCCGGTAGCGCTGGTAATCGTCCCCGAGCCCGTTGCGGATGTGGAGGTGCCCTCCAGCACGGAAAGCGGGACTTGCAGCGTACCTCCCAGAGTGCCCCCCGATAGCGTGATCGTGAAAGTCACGGGTACGGTGGGTCCGCCGCTTCCCAAAGCAGTCAGGGGTATCGTCGCGCTGAACGTTCCGTTCCCGGCGAACCCGCCGGTAAACACGGCGGTTCCCGTCACTACAAAAGCCGTGGTCGATGAGGACACGGTACCGTTAATCGTCATCGTCGTATTGAGTGTTGCCGCCTGCGCCGCCACGCAGACCAACAGACCTGCCAGAACTCGTAACATTTTTCTCCTTCCCGTAGACACCCTTGCAATCAGGCCTTGGCTCCTCCGAGTAGCCAAGGCCTCCAGGCGCCCCAGAAAGTGTAACGCAGGAAAAGCGCACGGGAAGGCTCATTTTGGCCATTATGTGCGCGAAAGCACAGTTCTTGCGGCGACAGCGAGGGATGTTAGTATGTGTTTCGTGCCTTCTTTGCCCCGGCCCGACCTGGCCGCCGGACATTCCCCGCCAGCGGGAAAATGGCGGAAAACAGCGCTCGCGGCCCTCCTGACGGTCTATTTCCTGTGGTTCAATTGGGGCAGCCTGCGGGTCCACTTCGCGCTGGACGACCTGGCGAATATGGATCACTACTATGAGTACCCTCCCTGGCAACTCCTGTTGGCGAACTTCCTGCCGTGGCGCGGCGATTACCGGCCTTTAGGTGGACTCTTCTACATCCCGATCTATCATTTCGCGGGGCTGAATCCGGTACCCTACCAGGTGGTGCTGCTGGCCATCCTGCTGGCCAACGTGTATTTTGCATACCGTCTGGCCGTGCTGCTGGGTGCGGGCGAACTGGCCGCCGGGCTGGTAGCGCTGGTTTGTTGCTATCACGGCGGGGTGGCCAACCTGTACTACAACGCGGCGTTCGTCTATGACGCCATGTGCTGCTGCCTGTATCTCGCCGCGCTCGGCTATTACGTGGCCATTCGCAATCGCGGGCAACTGCCCGGCTTGTGGCAGACAGTAGTGTTCCTGCTGCTTTTCCTGGGCGCGCTCGATGCCAAGGAAATGGCTGTTTCCATCCCGTTAATCCTTCTTATCTATGAATGGACTTACCACCCGCCCAAACATTGGGACATCGGGTCCCTGCGCGCGTGGATGCGCGGACCCGCCAAAATGTCTCTCATTGCGGGTGCGCTCACGCTTCTGGATATCTACCCCAAGGTGGCGGGATCCACGGCCATGGTGGTGAACGAGGGCTATCGTCCGGTGTTTACCCTGGAGCGGGTGCTGGCGTGTCAGGTCGCGTTGTTCCAGGATCTGTTTTCTTCGTGGAGTTGGACGCCGGGATGGGGCCAGATTGTGGGCACGTACCTTCTGTTGGCGTACCTGGCGTGGCGGCGGGCCGATCGCCCGGTGCTGCGGCTCCTATTCTGGTTTCTGTTGGTGGCGCCGCTGCCCATCGAATTCCTGCCCGGCAAACGGCAAGCCTGCTTCGCCCTGCCGATGGTGGGGGGCGCGGCGTTCGCGGCAGTAGTTTTTGTGGATGCGGTGGAGTCTGCGGCACGATTCCTGGCGCGCGAGTTCAAGCTTCCGCCGCTCGGGCGGCCGCTATTGGTAGGAATCATGGTGGCCACGGCCGTGCTCGTCTGGGTGCGCGAACAGCGCTATTTGCGCGAAATGGTGGGAGGAGTCCCCATGACGGAGCTTGGCTCCGAGGATTGGGATATCATCCAGCAGATGCGGGCCAGCACGTTCCACCCGCGTCCCGGCAGTTCGGTGGTATTCCTGGACGACCCGTACCACAACCTGGATATGTACCATCAGGCGCGGCTATGGTTTCACGACCGCACCATAAATATCCACGGATGGAGCCAGGGCGCGCTGACTCCGGAGGAATTGGCCAAGACGGACTACCTCTTCACTTTCGAAAATCGAAAGATGATCAGAATTCGATAGAAGTCAGGAGCGACTCCTGCGGGTCCGACAAAGTCTGACGCCCTGGCGGGCTCTAGTCTAGGGAGTCAAGAACCGCTTGCTAGCGCGCGGCTCGGAATGGCACTTCTGTGTTCGCCAGAGCCTGCCGAGCCGCGACCGCGAGGGAGCGGTCGATCAGCCGAATATTGCAACTCCCTCGCCGGACAACCTGCCTCACATGCCTAGAAGTCCTGCTCGCCCTCGTGCAAGGGGAACTCCTTTCGGCCCTCCTGCCGGGACACGGTCGCGGACGAGACCATTCTGGCTCTGGCCGGTACGGCAACGCGGGAAGCCATCTGGTGTTCCTCGCCGCCCACCATCTCGGTTAGCCGGCCTACTACGTCTTTCAAGGCGGAAGCCTGCGCGGTGAGTTGGGTCGACGCGGAAGCGCTTTCCTGCGCGCTGGCGGCGGCCCTTTGGGTCAACTGTTCCATCTGGATGACTGCCTTGGCCACCTGCTCGGTGCCACGCGACTGCTCCTGGCTGGCCACATTGACTTCGTCCACCAGCACCTGAATCTTGGTCGAATCCGCGGCGATTCCGCGGATCGCCGCGGCGACATGATCTACCTTCGCCTTGCCGTCGCGCGACCGGGCGATGGAATCCTCAATCAGCGAGGCGGTATCCTTCGCGGCCTGGGCGGAGCGTTGCGCCAGATTGCGGACCTCGTCGGCCACTACTGCGAAGCCCATACCAGCCTCGCCGGCGCGGGCCGCTTCCACCGCGGCGTTGAGCGCCAGGATATTCGTCTGGAAGGCAATTTCGTCGATCACCTTGATGATCTTAGAGATTTTCTCGCTGGATCCGTTCAGCTGTTCCATGGCCGACACGGTCTCATCGAGGGACCGGTTGGTTTCCGCAAACTCCGTTTGCAGAAGCCCCGCCAGTTCCGCCGCCGAACGTGTGTTCTCGGTGTTCTTCCGCGCCATGGAACTGATCTCCTCGCTCGACGACGAGGTTTCCTCCAATGAAGCTGCCTGCTCGGAAGATCCCTGCGCCAGCGACTGGCTGGAAGCGGCAATCTGC
>CAZARO010000449.1:0-5269 GCA_964487165.1 uncultured Solibacteraceae bacterium
GTGTTCAGCCCCATCACGCGGCCGTCGGCATCCACCAGCGGGCCGCCGCTATTGCCGGGGTTGATGGGCGCGTCAGTCTGGATATAGATCATGGTGTCGTCGGGCTTGATCTGCCGCGCCACGGAGCTGACCACGCCCATGCTCACCGAATTCTCGAGGCCCAGTGGATTGCCGAACGCCATCACCAGTTGGCCCTGGTGCAGGCTGTCGGAATCGCCCAGGGGCAGGGGAGTGAGGTCGCTGCGATCCACCCGGATCACCGCCAGGTCGGTCTCGCGATCCACCCCCACCACGGTCGCTTCCAGCATCTTTCCCGATGGCGTAGCGCCGTCGGTGCCGCCAGGCGCTTCATCGGCGGTGCGAACCCGCACTTTGCGCGCCGTCGCCACCACGTGGGCATTGGTTACGATGTAGCCATCGGCCGACACCACGACGCCTGATCCGCTGGCGCGCTGGCGCGTCACGATGGCGGCGTTCGAGCCGGACTCGCGTTCGTCGTTCAACACGTATCCGGTGGAGAAAATCTGCACCACGGATACGCTGACGCGATGCGAAAGCGACTCCAGTTGCGCGCTTAAATCGTGCAGCGCATCGGTCCGATTGGCCGCCGCGGGTTGCTGGGCGGAGGCGGTGAGGACGGTGACAAAAAACAATGTCGATAGCTTCATGGCGCGCTCTACCTCAGTAGATGCCATATTGTCCCGCAGAGTTGCTCACTTCCCCGGAATGGCTCGAAACAGCCAGCCGCCGATGGCTCAATTTGTCCGTGTAACGGGGCCGCGGAATGCGGCGCCTTTTCCGGTAATCCCCGTTACGACAGCGGGCGCGCATCCTATCACCCAACCGCGCCCGCTTTTTCTCTGCCCCGCCGGCCCGAGTTGCCCCCTACCCGCCTGCCGCGCGGCCCATGCCGGTCTGAATCTCGTCCGCTGCCCTGATGTGTCCCCCCGCCGCGTGCAGGGAGTGTGCGATGCGTGCGGCGGCGGCAGCGAAACGGACTCCGAAGACCACTTGCGTTACGCCCACCCGCATGCCCCCGGGCCGTAAGCGAGACGCGTCCAATACCAGTCCGGCGCCCAATTCTGCCGCCCGGGCTGTGATCCAGAACTGATCGGCCGCCTGCGGCACCATCACCAACGGTACGCCATAATACAGTGCTTCCTGCACGCTGTTCATGCCACCGTGGGTGACAAACGCCGATGCGCGGCGCAGGATGTCGACTTGCGGCACCCATGGGCGAACGATGAAATTCGCCGGAGCCCGATCCCCTACGCTGGTATCGAAGCTGCAATCGAAGCTGGGATCGCCGCCCGTCGCCACCACCACCTGCCACGGCCCGTGCGCCAGCTCCGCGATGCACTTGCGCAGGAAGTCCGGCCGGCGCCCGTAAACCGTGCCCAGGGAAACCAGCACCAGCGGCCGGTCGTCCAGCCGTTCGAAGGGAAACGGCGGAGCGTTCGGACGGAACGTGCAGCACGGCCCCACGAACTGAAACCGCCGCCCGTCGAAGTGCTCGGCCAGAGGCTGAAACAGGCGCGAGGTGTAGACCAGGTTGAGCTCGCCATAGGTCTGCAGAAGCTGCGGCGCAGTCATCGGCTCGGGAAGATGGTAACGCAGCAGACGGCTGTGGCAGTTGGAGCGAAACCGGGCGCACCACTCCGGCGTGAGCCGCGGATCTTCCGGCATCCGCTCCGGACCGGCGCCGTAGCGCGCATCGATATCGCCATCGATCAGAATGCTGGGCACCGAGGCGATGGCGGGCAGCCCCAGGAGTTGCGCCACCAGGCGCCCCCAGGGGGCGAAACTATCGAACATCACGTGCGTGGGGCGCATCTTGCGCACCGCCTCGAGATGATCTTCCAGCACAGCGCCGCAAAACTCCAGCAGAGTGTCGAGCGAGGAGGATACCTGGGCGAAGGGCCCCGGCCCGTGCTCCGGCATCTGCATGCGCTCCGTATAGGGGCAAAAATCCGCGCCCGTTTCGCGGATGACCCGTGAAAACCGGTGCGTACCGAAGTAGGAGATTTGCTCGCCGCGGCCCGCCAGCTCGCGGACTACTGGGAGCGTAGGGTTAACATGCCCATGGGCCGGAAAGCTGAAATAGACAATGCGTCCCATGGCGCGGCAGCGCACGCCTCACGCCAGCGTGTTCAATAGCGTGCCCGAGAGGCTGTTGTTGGTTCCGGTGCCGAACAGCCCGGAAGTCAATTCCGCCTGCATGGTGGCCTGGTCATTGGTCGCCTGCTCTGTGGGCGATAACGTAGCGCCGGCGGTTTCCATGGCTTGCAAAATCCCGCTCGTGCCGGACGTGGGAGTGGCGATGCCGAACAGGGAGTCCGTATTGCTGGTAGCGGAAGTGCCGGAGATGCCGAACAGAGCATCCACGCCCTCTAATTGAGTGGCTTCCGCGCTCAACTGCACGATGTCGGACGCCGGAGCCTTCTCCAAGGCGCTCACCACGGCCGGCGAATTCATCACCGGGGAGTTGACGTTGGTGAGGCTCTGGAGCAGATCCGCGACACCGGGATTGAGAGAGGAAGAAACCGAACCCATTGGATACCTCCATGTCTCATATCGGCACGATCGGCGATTCTCTATAGGTTTTTTCGCAAATCCCGTCATGCATAATGAATTCAGCTACCTATGAGCGACGAGGATCGCGCCACCACGCTCGACCCGGCCGATTGGCCCGCCTTCCGGGAACAGGCGCACCGCATGCTCGACGACATGCTGGACTATGCCCGCGACATCCGCGATCGCCCCGTCTGGCAGCCCACTCCCGAGGAAGTGCGGGCCCGCTTCCGCGCCGCCGTTCCCGAGACGCCGTCCGACCTGGCCGCCGTCCATGCCGATTTTATGCGCGATGTTCTGCCCTACGCCGCCGGCAACGTGCATCCCGGCTTCATGGGGTGGGTACACGGAGGCGGCACGCCGGTGGGCATGCTGGCGGAGATGCTGGCCGCCGGGCTGGACGCCAACCTGGGCGGGCGCGACCACGCGCCCATCGAAGTGGAGCGCCAGATTGTCCGCTGGATGCGGCGGATTTTCGGCTTCCCGGAGAGCGCGAGCGGCCTGTTCGTCACCGGGACCTCTATGGCTAACCTCATCGGCGTCCTCATCGCCCGCGATGCCGAACTGGGGTTCGAGGTGCGCTGCAGCGGCATCGCCGATAGTCCCAAACGGCTGACCGCGTACGCTTCGGTAGCGGCGCACAGTTGTATCTCGAAGGCCCTGGACATCGCCGGCATCGGCAGCGATGCCCTCCGCCCCATCCCCGTGGACGCGCGCTATCGCATCTCCGTGGAGGCGCTGCGTGAGGCCATCGGCGAGGACCGCCGCACCGGCCGCACACCCTTCCTGGTAGTGGGCACCGCCGGTACGGTGGACACCGGGGCCATCGACGATCTCGATGCTTTGGCCGGCATCTGCCGTGGCGAGCGCTTGTGGTTCCATGTGGACGGCGCGTGCGGCGCGCTGGCCATGCTGGCTCCCGACCTGGCGCCGCGGCTCGCGGGCATCGAACGCGCCGACTCCCTGGCGTTCGATTTTCACAAGTGGGGGCAAGTGCCCTACGACGCGGGATTCATTCTGGTGCGCGACGGCGCGCTGCATCGCAACTCCTTTGCCACCTCGGCGCCCTATCTGCGGAGGGAACTGCGCGGGCTGGCGGCGGGCGCGCCCTGGCCGTGCGATTTCGGCCCGGACCTCTCGCGTGGATTCCGCGCCCTGAAAACCTGGTTCACCCTCAAGGTGTACGGGACGGCGGCGCTGGGCGCGGCGATTTCGCGCACCTGCGCGCTCGCCCGCTACCTGGAAAGCCGCATCGCCGCCACCTCGGAGCTGGAATTGCTGGCGCCGGTGGAACTCAACGTGGTCTGCTTCCGCTATCGTTCGGAGGGCGCGCAGCGCATCAATCCGCGCATCGTGATCGAGCTGCAGGAATCCGGCGCGGTGGCGCCATCGACTACCATTCTCGACGGGCGCCTGGCCATCCGCGCCGCCATCGTGAATCACCGTACCAGCGAAAAAGAGATCGACGTGCTGGTGGAAAAAAGCGTGGCCCTGGGGCGCGCCATGGAGGCCAGCGCCGCCTCCAGCCGCGCGCCGGGGCAATCGGCCGACGCGATCTGGCCGCCGCAGCGCGCGCGCGAAGAGGCGCTTCACGATCTGGACGCCCGCATCGCCGCGGAGCCCGCCAGCATGAGCCTGCGATTCGAACGCGCCGGACTGCTGGCCGAAATGGGACGCTCGCTGGAGGCGCGCACCGCCTATATCGAGCTGCTGGCGCGCGATCCCGCGCATCGCCTGGCGCTCAATAATCTGGGCACCCTGCTGTACTCCACGGGATACCGCACCGCGGCGCGCACCGCCTATACGGAGGCCGTGGCGCGCCATCCCGCCGACCCCATGGGCCACGTGAACCTGGGTAATATCCTACACGAAATGGGCGAATATGCCGCCGCGCGGGAGCATTTCGAGACCGCTCTCCGCGCCGACCCCGGCCATGCGGAAGCGCACCAGGGCCTGGCGTATGTGCTGGCGGAACTGGGCGACCGCGAGGGCGCCGACCTGCACCGGCGGCAGGGATTTCAAGGCCGCTCGGTGCTCACCCTGCCGTATCGCGGGCAGGGTCCGCCAGTGTCGCTGCTGCTGCTGGTATCGTCGGTGGGCGGCAATATTCCCACGCGCCATCTGCTGGATGACCGGGTTTTCCAGACGCACGTGGTATTGCCGGAGTTCTACGACCGCAATCAGCCGCTGCCACCCCACGAGGTGGTTTTCAATGCCATTGGCGATGCCGATCTGGCCGCGGCGGCGCTCGGGGCCGCGCAATCCGTGGTGGCGCTGACGCAGGCGCCGGTGATCAATCTGCCCTCGGCGGTACTGGCCACCGGACGCGCCGATCACGCGCGGTTGGCGCACTTGCCGGGCGTGGTGACGCCGCTCACCGTCACCCTGCCGCGCGATCTGCTGGTCTCGGCCGAAGGTCCCGCGGCGCTGGCGCGCCACGGTTTCCGCTTCCCTCTGCTGGTGCGGACGCCGGGATTTCATACCGGCCGCCACTTTCTGCGCGTGGAAAGCGCCGCGGCCCTGGGCGGCGCGGTGGAACAGTTGCCGGGGCAGGAAATCACGGTCATCGAGTTCCTGGACGCCCGCGGCGCCGACGGCAAGGTGCGCAAGTATCGGGCGATGATGATCGACGGGCAGCTTTACCCGCTGCACGTGGCCATTTCCAGCCATTGGAAGATCCACTATTTCACCGCCGAAA
>CAZARO010000450.1:0-5257 GCA_964487165.1 uncultured Solibacteraceae bacterium
TCTGTCCGACGGCTACGATGCCGAGCTCACCTCCAACTTCGAAGGATACAACCGCTACGTGCTGGCCAAGCCGGTGCAGGAGCCGGAGCTGGATCGCGTCCTGCGCGACCTGGAGCCCTCGATGCCGCTAATCCGGCACGGGGCGGCGTAGCGGGAACCATATACTGAAACATCGCGAAGCTAAGTACTCCATTCCATAAGTTCGCCAACGTATTCTGTTGCAACCGCTCCCTGACGGTCGCGGCTCTGAACGAGGCTGCATACGGAGCCGCGACCGTAAGGGAGCGGTTGCAGTCGGATCTGCGGAACACGCATCTGTATTTGCGAAATGGTGTACTAAGTGGGGCGGGTTGGCAACCTGGATAGCGGGTTGGTAACCCGCTCCGGAGGGCCGTGAATAGGCGTCGGCGGGCCGATTGCCAATCGGCTGCAGGATGCCATCCTGCCCCACAAAGTGCCTGATAGCTGATAGCGTTCTACTGCTTCTCCGGTGCCACTCCGCTTACCGCCGGCATCGCCCCGTGCAGCACATCGTTGGCGAAGAAGAATTTGCCATCGCTCGGCACCATCATGATCTGCACCTTATCGGACAGCTTGTCGGCGATGATCTTCTGCAGCAGGATGGGGCTCTCTTTGAGCACCCCGGCCTCCAGCCGCAGATTATCGGTATCCGCCTTGGACATCACCTCCACGCGGTCCACATCGGCCTGGTTCATCAGCTTGCGGCGCTCCAATTCGGCCTTCCCGTCGATTACTTTGGCCTGCGCCCGCGCCTCGGCTTCGAGACGTGTCTGCTCAATCTGCTTCTGCTTGAGCGGCAGGGTGTACTGCATGGCGTCGGATTGCGCCTTGGCCTGCAGCACGGTGATTTCCGCCTGCCCTTCGGCCTCTTTGACCTGCCGCACTTTCGCGGCTTCCGCTTCCAGTTCGGCGGTGCGCACTTCCTTCTGCTTCACGTCTACTTCCACGCTCAGACGCTCGTTCTCCTGTTCCTTGAGCAGCACGCCTTCCAGCCCCTTGGCATATTCCGCCGGCAGTTCGATGTCGCGCAGCATGACTTCCCTCACCACAATCGCGTCTGGCGCGAGCTTGTTGGTAATGGCGCTGGCGGCTTCACGGCGGATCTCCTCGCGCCGCGTGGCGAACAGGTCGCGCACCAGGTAATTGGGCGCGATTTCACGAAATGCACTGCCTACTACGGGCGGCACCAGGGCCTTATCGACGGGTTGCGGCAGGTTGGCACTGACGAACGCCAGGCGCCGCGGGTCGATGCGATAGCGCACCGCTACGGCGAGACCCACCGATAGCCCCTCCTTGGTCTGAATCGTCAGTTGTTGGGCCGATTTTTCACCGATGGCGGTCTGATAAATTTGATCGCGGATATCGTACAGTTCGATGGTCTGGACCAGCGGGAACACCAGGTGCAAGCCGGGATACAACGTCCCCGGCATGGTGCCCGAGATCTGGCTGACGCGCACGCCCGCCATGCCGGTGGGTACCACCTGCAGGCTGAGACCAGCCAGCAAACAGATCAGGCCGAGCGCGGCGATGCGTCCCGCCGCGCGGTAACGCGGCTCAATCGCGGCGGGACGCGGTTGATCGTTGAGGATGAGATTCGACTGTTGGTACAGCCGGAACAGGTCATGCACCAGCATCGCCGCGGCGGCGGCCATCAGCACGAAGCCAGCGACTTCGAGCAGGTACTTCATGGTAAGCATTTCGTCTTTTCTCCTGAAGCGCTCACGCTTCACGGAGCGTACTGGCAATTGGCGGGCCAGGAGGGAGAAGCCTTTCGCGGGCTGAAGCCCGCGCCACCAAGATGTGTCGATCCGCCTGGTGGGGCGGGCTTCAGCCCGCCAAAGCTCCAGCTGTGAGCTGATGCCTGAAAGCTCTTCCCCGTGTCCGCAGCGCACGAGCGTGGCCGCCCCTACACGCGAATCTGACACGCGCTACCGCTTCGGCAGCCGATCTTCTCCGCCGCCGATCCCTGGTTCACCGAGACCTCCAGGTATCCCGAGCTGCCGGCGATCGCTACCAGCTCTCCCGCCCGCGCTTCCGCGTAACTGCTCACCAGCCGGCGCGCCTTCGAACGCCCGATGACCAACTGTTCCAGCGTAGGGAAATCTTCCGCGCGGAAGTTGGTGACCACGTTGCCGAAGCGATCGACCTTGAGAATCTCGCCCGTCCACGTGCGTGCGCCCGTCTGGCGGGGATTTTCGAAGGGCGGCCGCACGTAATCCGCGATCGCTTTCCCCATCCGCGATGGCGCCGCGCCGGCCGCCAGATGAGCCGCTACGGGAGCGAAGATATCGCGGCCATGAAACGTCCGGCTCACCGGGCGGTGGAAATATTGCGCGTTCGAAATCACCCGGACCTTGTGCTTCTCCCGCGCGAAAACCATGCCGAACACGCCGTTATCCGGACCTATAAAAAACTGTCCCGCCGCTTCCACTAAGATGGGGCGCCGCGCGCTGCCCACTCCGGGATCCACCACCGCGAGATGCACCGTCCCGCGCGGAAAATAGCGGTAAGTCTGAGCCACCAGGAAAGCGCCTTCGGCAATCGCGTAAGGGCTCACCTGGTGACTGATGTCGACCAGTTGGGCGCGCGGGCAGATGCCCAGAATCACGCCTTTCATCGCGCCCACATAGTGGTCGGAAAGGCCGAAATCCGTGGTCAGGGTAAGGATGGGCGCCCGCATTGGTAAAATAGCTTCAAGTGCAGCATTTCTATTTCGACCACAACGCCACAACCCCCGTCGCTCCCGAAGTTCTGGAGACGGCGGTGTCGTGTCTCGGTCAAGTGTATGGTAACGCTTCCAGCATCCATTATTTCGGCCAGGCGGCCAAGCAAAAGCTGGAGGCTGCGCGGCGGCAGGTAGCCGCGCTCATCCACGCGAACTCCGCGGAAGTGGTCTTCACGAGCGGCGGCACCGAGGCCGACAACTTGGCCATCTTTGGTGTGGTTGGCGGTGCGGTCCGCACTGCTGCACGCGAGCGGGGCCATCTGATCGTCAGCGCCATCGAGCATGCCGCCGTGCTGGCGTCGAGCGCTCATTTGGAGCGCGAAGGCGTGGAAGTGACGCGCCTGCCCGTCGGCGCCGGCGGTACCGTGAATCCCGAGGACGTGCGCCGCGCGCTTCGGCCGGAGACCGCGCTGGTCTCCATCATGCACGCCAACAATGAGCTGGGCACCCTGCAGCCGGTCGCGGAAATTGCCCGTGTCGCGCACGAGGCGGGCGTGCCGCTGCACGTCGACGGCGTGCAGGGGCTCGGCAAGATTGCGGTCGACGTGGAGGCCATCGGGGCCGACCTCTACAGCATGAGCGGCCACAAGCTCTACGCTCCCAAGGGCGTGGGCGCGCTCTACGTGCGCAAGGGAACCAGGCTCGCGCCCATCGTGTTCGGCGGCCACCACGAACGCGACCGCCGTCCCGGCACCGAAAACGTGCCCGGCATCGCCGCCTTTGGCGCCGCCTGTGAGCTGGCGGGGCGCACGCTGGCCGCCGAGTCCGAGCGGCTGGCATGGCTGCGCGACCGCCTGGAAACCGGCGTGCTCGATCGCATTTCCGGAACCGGCATCAACGGCGCGCGCCGCGATCGTACGCCTAACACCAGCAACATCTACTTCGATGGCGTCGACGGCGAAGCCATGGTCATCGCGCTCGATCTGCGCGGCTTCGCGGTCTCGACGGGCTCGGCCTGCTCCTCCGGCGCCATCGCGCCGTCGCACGTGCTCACCGCCCTGGGGCTCCCTGCCGACCGCGCGCGCTCCAGCCTGCGCTTCTCGCTGGGCCGCTCCAACGATGCCGAACAGGTGGACGCGCTGCTGGACGCGCTCACCGCCGCGGTAACTCATCTGCGTAGGATCTCGGTCCATGCTTGAACAGGCACCCATCCTGGATCAAGCTCCCATCGCCGTCGCCATGAGCGGCGGAGTCGACAGCTCCACCGTCGCCGCGCTGCTGGTGCGCCAGGGCCACAAGATCGTGGGGATGACGATGCAGTTGTGGAATCAGCGGAGGCTGCCGGAACTGGTCCCCGAGACGGCGGGCCACGGCCGTTGCTGCTCGCTGGACGATGTCTACGACGCGCGCCGCGTGGCCGAGCAGGTCGGCATCCCCTACTATGTGGTGAACTTCGAGCAGCAGTTCGAAGAGCAAGTGGTGCAGCCTTTCGTGGAGGAGTATCTGGCCGGCCGCACGCCCATTCCGTGTACCCTGTGCAACAACTACATCAAGTTCGACCGCTTCCTGGAAATGGCCGACGCCGTGGGCGCCCACCAGATCGCCACCGGCCACTACGCGCGTGTGCGCTTCGACGAAGCTTCGGGCCGCTATCAACTGCTGCGCGCCCGCGACGAATCCAAAGATCAGACCTATTTCCTCTTCGGCCTGACGCAGAAGCAGCTCGCCCGCACGCTGTTTCCCCTGGGGGAAATGGTCAAGCCCGAGGTCCGCGAACTGGCGCGCGAGATGGACCTGGCGGTGGCTTCGAAGGGCGATAGCCAGGAGATTTGCTTCGTGCCCAACGGCGATTACGCCGCTTTTATGAACGCCTATTTGAAGGACAAGGGCATCGAGCCGAAGGCCACGCACGGAGCCATCGTGACCGTCGACGGGCGTACTCTGGGCGAGCATGACGGCGTCCATCACTTCACCGTGGGACAGCGCCGCGGCCTGGGAATCGCCACCGGAGAGCCGCTGTACGTGATTTCCACCAACGCCGAGACGCAGCGCGTGGTTGTCGGCGGCAACGATGACCTGCTGTGCGGCCGCTTTTTCGCGCGGCAAGCCAATTGGATTTCGATCGCCGGTGTTACGGCGCCGGTGCGCGCGCAGGTGAAGATTCGCAATCGGCATGCCGCCGCATCGGCGACGCTGCACCCGACCGCCGACCCCACTTGCGTGGAGGTGGCCTTCGACCAGCCGCAACGCGCCGTCACTCCCGGCCAGGGCGCGGTGTTTTACGATGGCGACCTGGTGCTAGGCGGCGGCTGGATCGGGTAGGTCCCCTTCACACAAGCTAAAAACTCCGAACTGTTGGCGCTGAACAGGCGTATCCTGTATGGAAGCTATGTTCTGCCACAAGTGCGGTACTCAAGTAAATCCTGACGTTCAATTCTGCCCCACCTGCGGGCAGGTGCTGGGCTCTCCGCTGTCGAGCGCCGCCGCGCCCGCGGTGCCATGGACCGCTCCCGCCGGCATCAAGGCGACCCCCGGCAAGTGGATCGGCGAGGGCTGGGAGCTGGTGAAGGC
>CAZARO010000451.1:0-5232 GCA_964487165.1 uncultured Solibacteraceae bacterium
GGTATTGGCTGCTGATCCTGCCGAAGAACGGACATCGCGGTTATGTTTCGGTGCAGTTCGCCATCAACCGCGACGGCACGGTGCGCAAAGTCTCCTTCGCGCAGCAGACCGGCGACCCCACGCTGGATAACACCGCGATCCAGGCCATCAGCGGCGGTGGCCCTTTCGGGCCATTACCGGTGCAATATACCGAGGCCGAGATTCGCGTGCAGATGAATTTTTCCTATAATCAGCCGCGGCAGTAGAGAGCTGTTAGCTGATTGCCGCCCGCGGCCTCGGACGCGGTAGCCACGATTATGGAGGGGTGTGTGTTGCTTCTGACTTCACGGACCCCGCAGGGGGCCGCTTCTGACTTCAGTATCCTTCCATATCGCGTAGTGATATCCGGATTCTCCCGCCTCCGGGAATTAGTGCTCCCCCAACCAGGGATCCGCGAATTTCGGATCGTGCGTTAGTTCCTCATCGGTGAGGCTGCGGAGGAACGCGAGCAGGTCTTGCCGATTCTGCGGCGTCAAAGCGATTCCCGACAGGCGCGCGTCGCGGTGGGGATTGTCATGTCCGCGGCCGGCGTAGGGTCCCGTGGGAATGGTGCGGCCGCCCGCCGCGTAATGATCCAAAACCTCCTCTAGCGTGGCGATGCTGCCATCATGCATGTACGGCGCAGTGAGCACGATGTTTCGCAACGTGGGTGTTTTGAACTTGCCGACGTCGCCCGGTTGCCGTGTGTACTGATAAATGCCCAGGTTGGGCCACGGATAAGAGAACGTTCCGGCCATGTTGTACAAGCCTGTATTGTGAAACTGAACCGGCGGCGGGCTGCTGCCGTCGTAGACCGTGGAGTCGCTGAAATTGAATCCGCTGTGACAACGAAAACAGCCGGCCACCGGGTCGCCGAAGAAGAGAGCTTCGCCTCGCTGGGCCGAACCGGAAATGGCGCTTCGGTCGCCGCGGAAATGATAATCGTCGTAAGGCGAGCGGGCCGAGACGATGGTCCGCTCGAAAGCGGCCAGGGCCTTGGCGATGTTGGCGAGGCGGAACGGTGCTTTGGTCTCCGGGAAGGCGCGCGGAAACAGTTCGCGGTATACCGGGTCTACGTGCGCCTGGCGCAGGTACGAATCGATCCGCCCGTTCATGCCCAACTCCACCGGGTGCTCCGACAGCATGGGGACGAGCGCCTGCTCTTCGAGCGAGCTTAACTCTGGATTACTCCACGTGAGCGCGCCGGAGTAAGCCACGTTCACCAGGCTCATGGCGCTGCGTGGATGGTCCTGGCCGGTGGCCCCCAGAGCTGTCGCGCGGCCGTCGGTAAACGCCAGTTCCTGCCGGTGGCACGACGCGCACGATTGCGCGCCGTTTACCGACATTCTCTTGTCATAAAAGAGATACCGCCCCAGAAGCACCTTGGCCTGCGACATCGGATTGGCAGCCGGCACGCGCGGCATGGGAAATCCGCGTGGCAAATCCCAGACGTAGTCGCTGGCGCCCAGCGCGGAGGCCCATGCAATCGCCAGCAAAATTCGAGCCGCCATGGTGCGGGTGCGGTCACGGCCGCGGCTCGGCAGGTGCTTGCCGATACGGGAGCGCGTTTCCGAGCCGCGCGCGTAAGCCGGCCGCCGCTGGTTTCTGTCCGCCGAGATAGATCCGGACGGCGTTGGAAGGCCGTCCATGGATATGACCCATGAGATCGGTTTCACCCATTCCGCGCAGAGACTCGGGAATTTCGATGGTCAGAAAATCGAAGCCCGGGTCCTTGTCGGGCCCATAGGAGACCACCGGTACCGGGACACCGCCGATGGTCACTTCGATATCCCGTACTGACGAGGCATAGCGAAACCCGCTCGACTTAATCCGCACGCGCGTGGTCGCGGAACCCGCCATCGAGATGGGAATGGTCTCACAGTGCACTCCGGTGCAGCGCGAAATCTCGGAGGTAGAAGTTCGGCCGCCGGCGAAAATCTCGGTGGCGGATCCGATGGCCGGCCCGCGGCAACTTTGGCCAGTGAGAAAACCCGGCGCAGTGTCGGCAATTGTGATGTTGGTGCTGTTGCGGCTGCCGTCATCGCGAACAATGCTCAGTACCGCCGGCCCGGTTGCCGATTCCGCGGGAATCACGAAATTGGTTTGCCCCCAACCTGCCGATGCCCACAGCATCCCGGCGGGGCGTGTCACCCCTTGGGAATCGGTCACCTGCACTGAGATGTGTCCTAGAGATCGGGCCGCGCGGGGGCCGGTGACTTTCGCGTCGTAGGCCGCCAGAATGGGTCCGTAGGCGAGGGATATAGCGCCGCGCGCCACGTCGGGCCCGCCGCTTCCGCTTACTACGAACAGGCCGCGCTCCTCGCTGGCGCGCAGATGGGCTTCGATTACCCGGCCCAGGCCGGCGGAAGCCGCGGCTCCGCAGGTCCATCCATTTTCGAGCGTGCTGGCATCGTGGAACGATAGATCGCGGATCAATTTGCCCGGCTCGAAGGTCGATACGGTCCAGGAAATCGCGTGCGCGTCGAAGTAATCCAGATTACCCTGCACCATCGCCGCGGCCGCGGTAGGATCGTGGGGAACCGCGGCGCAGGCGGTGGCGTCGTCCAGTTCCAGGTCCCAGCCGTTCGCCAGCACGGGCACGCTTCCGGTGAGATGGCCGAAGTGCGCGTCGCGCTCGGCATCGGTGTGCGTGTTGAGATAGCGCGGCGAAGCTTCGTAAATAATGTTTCCGTCGTTGATCAACTCCGAGGCGCCGCTGCCTTCGAAGAGCCGATCGTCTTTCCAACCCATGGCGACGATCGGCTGGGTGGCGCCGGCCGCGCGGATCGCCCGCACCGGGCCTTGCATGCCGTTCCGCCAGAATTCCCAGCCCGCCGCTGAGTGGGGGTCGACTCCCAGCGCAACGACCGTGGGCGATGGATCGGAAAAGACATCGAACAGGACGTTGGGATAATCCTTAAAGAACGCCGCGCAACGGCCCCAGAATTCGACCGTTTTCTCCGACGGCATGGCCGCTCCCGGTTCGCGAGCGGCGAGAACCACCAGCAAATCGATCTGGTTCGCACGCCGCACCACATTGGCCAGTCGGGGGAAATACTCCGGCGCTCCAGATTCCAGCACGTTCAACGGAAGGCGGACCGTATTCATGTTGAAGCGGAGCCGGATGGCGCTCAGGGAAGTGGCCGAGTGCGGACCGAAATCTTCTCCCGCGCGATTATCCCGGTCGACGGTCTGCGGATGGAACTCCGTCAATTGCGTGCCGCGCATGAGAAACGGGCGCCCGTGGGAATCCAGCAGACGGTTGCCGGAGACCCGAAATGGGCCGGCCGGGCTGGCCGTAATCTGCTGGCGTTGGGGTTGAAAGGGAAGACGCGACGCGGCGAGGTGTAACCCATAGCCTGCCGGCAGTAGCCCGAAGATTATGGCAGCGGCGGTTCGACGGTACATGCTCCGCGACTATATCACCGAACCATGCACAAAATACGCCGCCCATCGAAAAAGTTACCGGTCCGATGACATACCTGTAACAAAAAAACCTATTCCAAGGCCGCCACTGCTGGCCCCAAAATAGGTTTACTTTGCTGCGTTGCAGAATGTGTTAAATCTTAGCTTTCCAAGGCCTCCGAATTCTCTACGATCCTTCTCTGGATATACCGCTTAACCCGGTCCTTGCGTTCCTGGTGGTGCGAGCTTTCCTCAATCAAACGAAACTGTTCCTGCGCCTCTTCAGGCGTATATTGGGTTTTGTACATACCCTACCAGGGTAACATTTCCCGCATGTTGTCCGATGGCGAACGGGCGGTCCGACTATTCCTGTGATACCGTTTAGGGACGAGACCGCGATGCGTGCCTGCTGCCTCTTCCTGCTTGCACCTCTAATCGCCTGGGCGCAATTTCCTGCCCCGCAGCAGGCGGGTGTGGTGCTGGAACGCGATAGCAACGTGGCCGCCGGCGAATTCGCCATCCGCGCGCCCGACAATCAGGTCTACCGTTATCGATTTGACTTGAAGACTCTGGTGGAGCGCGACACCCTGCCGGGCGGCATCGGCCATCTCAATTCCGGCGATCAAGTTACCGTGGATTCCGACCCCGTGGACGGTTCGCTGCTGCGCTACGCGCGCACGGTCCAGGTGTTGACTGCTCCGGTGCAACTGGCGCGGGCAGACAGGGGGCTGCGCAGCTCGGCATTTCCGCTGCTCGACCGGACTTCGCAGACCGGTAACCTGACGTTCTCGGGCGTGGTCGCGAGGCTCACCGGCCAGAGCCTGGTGCTGCGCACGCGCGCCGGCGAGCAGACGCTGCTCATCCGGCGCGACACCCGCTACGTGGACAACGGCGATACCGTGGAAGCCGCCGAACTCCGCCCGAACATGCGCGTTTTCGTGCGCGCCGGCAAGAATCTCTACGAACAGGTGGAGGCCTACCAGGTGATTTGGGGCGAGATTCTGGACCCTCCGCGGAAGTGAACGCGGAATGGGTCTGCTAAACTCAAAAAGAACCAAATGGCAAAGGAAAAAGAACAGAAGCAGCCGCTTCCGCCGGTGGCCGAGTGGGCCCCTGCATTGGCCTTAAGCTGGCTGGTGCCCGGCGGCGGCCATCTGCTCCTCAAACGGACCGGCCGCGGCCTCCTCTTAATGGCCGCCATCACTTCCATGTTCGTGTGCGGGTTGATGATGCGCGGGGCCATGTTTCAACCGGAATCGGGCGACCTGCTCACCACCCTGATTAACACCGGCGGATTCATCGGCGACCTGGCTTCCGGCATTCTCTACCTGTTAAGCCAGTGGCTGGGATACGCCCAGATCGACTTGGCCGGCGCGGATCACGATTACGGCACCAAGTTTCTGGTCACGGCCGGATTGCTAAACATTCTGGCGATGGTGGACGCCTTCGACATCGCCGCGCGGAGGAAAGACTAATGCCCAAAATGACGCTGAGCCATTTCGAGGCGGCAATCCTCTTCGCCCTGTTCACCTCCGTGGTCATGGGCGTGGTCACCAAGCGCACCGACCGCGACCGCCTGCATTACGGCATCTACACCTTCGTCTGTTTTGTGGTGGCGCTATTCGGACTGGGATGGCTGATGTACTTCGGCCACGGCTAGGTACTTGTTTTCCCAAGTTCGCGTAACGGCAGAGCCGGGCTCACGTGGGGCAGACTTTATTTAGTCTGCGCGGGACTTCAGTCCCGCCTCTACGCCAACTTTTTGCAACTTCACGCTACGCTACTTCGCGCCGTAAAGCACATTGACGG
>CAZARO010000452.1:0-5218 GCA_964487165.1 uncultured Solibacteraceae bacterium
CGTAGAGATCCGAGGTGAAGATGAGCTCGTCCGCGCCGGTTTCCCGCAGGATTCGCGCCGTCTTTTGGCGGACCGTCTCCGGCCCGCCGATGACCGCCATCGCCATCCGCGAATCCACCAGGAATTTCTCCGCCTCGCTCCAGATTCCCTCCATGCTCTCCACCGGCGGCGGCACGAAAATCGCTTGCCGGCGGATCAGCTTCACTTGCCGCTGTATCGATGACGTGGCCAGGTGCCGCGCTTCCGCGTCCGTTTCCGCCGCCACCAGCGGCACTCCCACCATCACGTAGGGCCGCTGCAGATATTGCGACGGCCGGAAGCCGGTGCGGTACTCCGCGATCGCATCCAGCAGCAACGCCGGCGCGAAGTGGCTCGCGAAGGCGAACGGAAGCCCCATGGCGGCGGCCAGTTTGGCGCTATAGGTACT
The DNA here is from genome assembly GCA_964487165.1 of uncultured Solibacteraceae bacterium. Lineage (GTDB taxonomy): Bacteria > Acidobacteriota > Terriglobia > Bryobacterales > Bryobacteraceae > PALSA-129. The sequence goes on from CAZARO010000452.1 coordinate 428, forward strand.
CGACCCCAGCAGCCACACCGGCACATTCGTTCCCACGCCGGGAAAAGCCACCAGCCGCTGGCCCGGCCCCGCCGGAGCCAGGTACGCGAGCAATTCCGCCACTTGCCTGGGGAAATTTTCTTCGGCCGTATCGTAGCGCAGCGCCCGCGCTGCCAACTCGTCGGAACCCGGCGCGCGTCCCAACCCCAGGTCGATGCGCCCGGGATACAGCGTCTCCAGCGTGCCAAATTGTTCCGCGATCACCAGCGGCGCGTGATTGGGCAGCATCACCCCGCCCGACCCGACTCGAATGGTGGAAGTCTGCGCGGCCACGTGGCCGATCAAAATGGACGTCGCGGCGCTGGCGATTCCCGGCATATTGTGATGCTCGGCAATCCAGAAACGCATGAATCCCCAGCGCTCCGCGTGGCGGGCCAGGTCGACGGTATTGCGAAAAGCTTCCGCGACGGTGCCGCCCTCGCGCACGGGAGCGAGATCGAGAACCGAAAAGCGTGGGGTCATATCTCTTGGATGTTCCCGCGAGGGAGGAGGGTGCAAGGTGGTGGGAGGGGTAAACTTGCGGTATGGTATCGGTCGAAGAATACTTGAGCACGTCCTACGACCCCGATATGGAGTTCGTCGACGGAACCCTGGTCGGGCGGAACGTGGGTGAGTGGCCACATTCGCGGGTGCAGAGCAACGTCATTTTCGCACTGAGCAATAAATATCCGCAGCTGAAGGCTGTCGTCGCATTACGCTCCAAGACTGCGAAGACACGCTACCGCATCCCCGATGTGACGGTTCTCCTCGCCCCGCCGTCCACCGATTACCTGCTTGACGCAGCCTTCCTGGTCGTGGAAGTTCTCTCGAAACGCGATGTCATGAGCGTCTTACTCGCGAAGCTCAAGGAATATGCCGCCAAGGGCGTACCGAACATCTGGCTGATCGATCCGCGCCTGCAAATGATGTGGGCCTATCGCCCGCCGGCTCTGGTCGAGATCGAGGGCGACACGATCGCGGCCGCGGATGGTTCCGTCGAGTTGTCGCGCAGCGAAATCTTCGCCGAGTAGCTGCCGCCCCTACTCTTCGCGAAGCGCGTTCATCGGTTCCAGCCGCGAAGCCCGTCGTGCGGGCAGAAATCCGGCCAACGCCGCCACCAACGCCAGGAATCCGGCGCCCAGCGCGAGCGTCCACGGGTCGTTCGCCTTCGTCCCATAAAGAAAGCTGGCCACAAAGCGCGTCGCTCCCATGGCGGCACACAATCCGATCGCGAGCCCTGTGCCGATCAGGATCGCCACCTCGCGCAGCACCATGCGAAGCACGCGCGACTGCTCCGCCCCGAGCGCCATGCGGATGCCGATTTCATTGCGCCGCCGGGCGATGTTGTACGACATCACGCCGTACAGTCCGATCGTCGCCAGGGCCAGCGCCAAGACCCCGAAAAATCCCGAGAGCGATGCCAGCAGCCGCTCGCGCCCCAGCGATTCGTCCACCTGGAGCGCCAGCGTGGTGAATTCGAGCGACACGTCGCGATTGACTTCCGCGATGGCCGACTTCGCCCCGGAGATCACGGCGGTGGGCGCGCCGGCGGCGCGGACTTCGAACGTATACCACATCGGGGTGGCGTCCTGGCTCGCCGCCGTGAAGGCCGTGGGGGAGATTTCCTCGCGCAGTGAGCCGTACTTTGAGTCCCTCACCACGCCGACAATCTCGATCCACGGCCCCATCTTGTCGCCATCCTCTTCGCGGAAGCGCTTGCCAATGGGATTCTGTCCCGCGAAGAATTTCCTGGCCGCGGTCTGGTTCACGATGGCCACTTTGGGCGACTCCGGCGTATCGTGACTATCGAAGTCGCGGCCTGCGATGAGATCCGTGCGCAGCGTTTCGAAGTACCGGTCGCTCACCTCGTTGAAATAGACGAGAGTATCTTCGCGTCCTTTGGAGGCGTACCCTTCGATCTCCAGATTCTCGTTCCAGAAGCTCCCGCTGATGGGCGTCATATTGGAGACGCTGGCCGACCGCACTCCGGGCAGCACGCGCAGATGCTCCAGCATGTCGCGCATCGCGGCGCCGCGCCGTTCCTGGGGATAGTTTCCATTGCGCAGATCCACATTGATCAACATGACGTGCTCGCGGTCGAAGCCCGGGTCCAAAGTTTCCAACTTGTAAAACGTCGAGAGCATCAGGCCCGCGCCCACTACCAGCACCAGCGACAGCGCCACCTGCGCCACTACCAGAGCCTTGCCGAGCCCGAACCGCGAACCCTCGATCACTCCCCGTCCATTGGCTTTCATGGCGGCCTGAGGACTCACCGCCGTGCCCCTCCACGCCGGCGCCAGGCCGAATAACAGCGCGGTGAGGACGGATACTCCAACCGTGAACGCCAGCACGCGCGAATCTATGCTCAGATCGAGAAACACCTTGCTGCCGCCCGACGAAAGAAGCCTGACCAGCAGACGCGCCCCCCATTGCGCGAACACGATTCCCAGCGCCGCGCCGGTGAGCGACAGCACCAAGCTTTCGGTCAGCAACTGGCGCATCAGGCGCGCGCGCCCCGACCCAAGCGCGATGCGAATGGCAATCTCCCGCTGGCGGGCGGCGCTGCGCGCCAGCAGAAGGTTCGCGACGTTGGCGCACGCGATCAGCAGCACCACCCCGACAATCGCCATCAGCACCATCAGCGCCGGCTGGTATTGCTTGCGAATAAAAGAAAGGCCGTTGGCGGCCGGCTGCGTATTGAACGAATGCCGCCGGTATTGCTGCTCATCTTCGGGCTTCCAGCCCTTCGGCACGGTGGCCGCGAACACGCCGGGCGCCAGAACCTTCAGGCGCGCCCCGGCTTGGCGAGCCGACACTCCCGCCTTCGGACGGCCGATCACGCGGAGCCACCAGGAACTTCGCTGTTCGAGCGAGCTGAATTCGCCGCGAATGATTTTCTCGCTGCAGACGGGGACGTAAAGATCCTTCTCGCTGCCCACGTCCACGCCCGTAAAACCCGGCCCGAGCACGCCCAGCACCTCGAAGGGATGGCCGTCGAGCGAGATGTTCTTGCCCACCACGTCCGCGCGGCCGCCGTACTCCCTCTGCCAGAAACCGTAGCTCAGCACGGCCGTTCCCGGACACCCGCGGCGATCGTCGGCAACCGTGAACGTCCGGCCGATGACGGCGTGCAGGCCCAAGGTGTCAAAGAACTGGCCGGACGCGTAGTTTCCCCTGGCACGCCGCGCTTCCCCGCCCGCCGCCAGATTGAACGACCCACCGCCGTAGGCGAAGATTGCGGAGAACACGTCCTGGCGGTCGCGGAGTTGCTCCCAGATCGGGTTGGTGAAGGCGCTGAAGCCCGCGTCGTCTCCGATGGTCACCTGAATCAGTTGCTCCGGATGGGCGACCGGCAGCGTTTTGAGAATCACCGAATCGATGAGGCTGAAAATGGCGGTATTGGCGCCGATTCCCAGCGCCAGCGAGAGAATCGCCACGGTCGAGAATCCGGGGCTGCCGCGAAGAGCGCGAAGCGCATAGCGAACGTCCTGCAGAATGGCGTCGAGCATATTCCATTGTGACGCCTTAGGGGCGTCCCGGTTAGCCCTCTATGCCGCCGGGAAGGCGTCCAAGCGTCGCAAGGCACCCAGCGTTTATGGGGAGCTATCCCCCCACGGACGGCACAGGCGGCTTTTTCGGAGTGGCGCATGATTCGCTCAGGACAACGTCGGGGGGCCCCGCTGCGCGGAATGGATTCCGTTGCGAATTGATTCCATTTCGCGGGAGGAATCTCTCAGGTGCGCCCGCTCTTTACCTCCACCCCGGCACACGACGGTGCGGTGCCCGTCGTTGCGGCCAGGCACCAATTCGATAAAACCCCCTCCAGTTCAGGCATCGTTAAAGGCTTGCTCAGGTAATCGTCCATGCCAGCGCGCAGGCACAGCTCGCGATCGCCCGCCATGGCATTCGCCGTCATGGCCACTATGGGTGTCCGAGGCCGCGCACGTTGCCCCTCATGGGAGCGAATTTCCCCCGTGGCTTGGTAGCCGTCCATTTCCGGCATCTGGCAATCCATGAAAACAATCGAGTAATGTTTGTTCAGGACCATCCCGACAGCATCCCGTCCATTGGAAACGGTATCGACGGTCAACCCGCGCCGCTCCAATAAACGGACCAGTATTTTCTGGTTGATCGGATTATCCTCCACCACGAGAATTCTGCCCTGCCAGTAGCGGCGAGCAGACGTCTCGGCGGTCTCTGGAGTCGAGGCGGTCTCAGGACGAGATACCGGTGTCAGCGGGAGGGTGGTCCAAAATGTAGAACCCACGCTGGGAGCGCTGTCCACCCCGACTGTACCACCCATTATTTCCGCTAACCGCTTGGAGATAGCGAGACCCAACCCAGTGCCGCCATACTTTCGGGTTGTGGAGCTATCCGCCTGACTGAACTTCTCGAATAATCTGGCCTGTTGCTCCACGCTCAACCCGATCCCGGTATCTCGCACCGCGATTCTTACGTTCACCTGGTCCGGGGACGCCTCAACGGCGTTGACCATCACCGTCACGCTCCCGTTGGTCGTAAACTTCAAGGCGTTGCCGATGAAATTGAGTGTGATTTGGCGGATTTTACCGGCATCGCCTCGAAACCAATGGGGCAGTTCGTCTGGGTAGTTGAGGCTAAGGTCGAGTCCCTTTTGGCGGGCCTGAGGCATCATCAGACGGACAACCTCCCTTAGTGCTGCCTGAAGATCAAAGTCGCAGGCTTCCAGAACGGCCTTCCCGGCGTCGATCTTGGATATATCCAGCACATCGTTCAGAATGCCGTGCAAAAGCA
>CAZARO010000453.1:0-5209 GCA_964487165.1 uncultured Solibacteraceae bacterium
GGCGGCGCCGGATTTGACCATTCCTACACCATGATGGATGAAGTTCGCTTCTTCACGCAGAACAACCATCTGCTCGACGGCGTGAGTCTCCCCAAACCCGAGCCGGGCTACTACAGTACTACCGCGATCGCCGACTACGGAATCCGCTTCCTCCAGGAGCACGCCCGCCAACACGCGGCCGAGCCCTTCTTCCTCTACACCGCGTTCCACGCGCCTCACTTTCCCTTGCAGGCGCCCCAGGAGGACATCGACAAATACCACGACCGTTTCAGCGAAGGTTGGGACACCGCTCGCGAACGCAAGTGGCAGCGTATGACGAGAATGGGTCTCATCAACTGTTCACTGGCTCCGCTTGAGCCAAACATGTGGACCAACTGGAATACGCCGGACGCCGAGCTGATCGCGAAAATCGGTCCCGGAGAGATCAGCCGCGCGGTCCCATGGTCCACGCTCACAGCGGAACAGAAGAAGCTGCAGCGCACCAAAATGGCGATCCACGCGGCGATGATCACCCGAATGGACGTGGAGATCGGCAAACTGTTGAGACAGGTGGAAGCCATGGGCCAGCTCGACAACACCCTGGTAATGTTCCTCTCCGACAACGGCGCCAGCTCGGAACAAATCATCCGCGGCGATGGTCACGATTCGTCCGCGCCGCTCGGTTCCGCCCGCACCCATCTTGGCCTGGGCCCTGGATGGGCCAGTTGCTCGAACGCTCCCTTCCGTCTGCACAAATCCTGGGTGAACGAAGGCGGTATTGCATCGCCGTTGATTGTGCAGTGGCCGAACGGCGTCAAGGCCCGCAATCAGCTCCGCCACGATCCGTGCCACTTTGTCGACGTCTTGCCGACGCTGGTGGAGCTCGCCGCCGGCAAGCCTGAGGCGCCCTCGGGACCGCCCTTGGCCGGCCGCAGTATTGCTCCCGCGTTCGCCAAAGATGGGAGTGTATCGCGCGACTTCCTGTATTTCAATCACAACCACAATCGCGCCCTTCGAGTCGGAGATCGGAAGGTGATCGCCACCGGTGACGACGGTTCTTGGGAGCTCTACGACTTGGCAACGGATCGGGCCGAACAGAAGAATCTTGCCGGCTTTCAGCCGGATCGAGTCCGCGAACTCACCGACAGGTGGAAGCAGATCGACGACCAGTTCCTGCGCGAGAGGGAGAGTGCGCCTCCGAGCACGAAAACCCTTATGCCCCGTGCAGCGCCGGAAGGGTAAGCCTCGCAAAACCAGGTGACAGTCCCACGGCCCCGTTCTCCGATCTGAGCAGTCTCGCCAGGGCTCGTCCCGCGCACAGAGGCACGCGTGCGCTGCTAATAGCAATGACAGGACCGCTCCATGGAGGTGGTCAAGAAAACGCTGCTCAATCTGGCTCAACTTCGAATTGCGCAGGTGGCTTTCCTCCAGAGTGGCGCCCCGTGATGAAGAGAAATTGTGGAATAATACCTGGGAAGGATCGCTGTGTTGACGGTAATATTTTACTTCCTCGTTCTTGTCGCCTACGCTCTTGTCCCCGGACGCGCCATTCTTCTTCACGCTCGGTTCCGGATGGGCCATTTCGCCGACGGTGCGATCACACGCTTCTGGGCGGGCATGGGTTGGACCATATTCGGTTTTTTTGCCGGGTTCCAAGTATTGGAGAGGGTGCGGCAGTGAGGGACTTCTCGGCGCCGCTGGTGATCGGCGCGACGGGCGGATCGGGTACCAGGGTTGTAGCCAGGATCGTTCGCCGAGCCGGGTACTTTATCGGAGCCAATCTTAACGTTTCGGAGGACTCGATGGAGTTCCCCGAGCTATATGATCGATGGATAAACCGCTACATACTGCGGGCCATCGTTCCGCTCTGCCTGGAGGAGGAGGGGTTGCTGCTCCGGGATTTTACTGCCTGTATCGAGAGACACCGGTCTCCCATGACGGCGGAGTCGACACGATGGGGATGGAAAGAGCCGCGCAGCATCTACTTCCTGCCATTTCTCAACCAGCACTGGCCGGAACTGAGATTCATTCACGTAGTTCGCGACGGGCGCGATATGGCCTTTTCCGCCAACCAGAACCAGCCTCGCAAGCACGGTCCCGCGGTCCTGCGGCAAGAACTCCAGGACGCTCCGCAGCCGGTTCGGAGCGCCTTGCTATGGGCGCGAATCAATGGCGAGGCTGCGTCATATGGCGAGACTCAAATGCCTGATCGCTATCTCAGAGTAAGGTACGAAAGCCTCTGCTGTGACCCGCGTTCCACGATCACCGGAATCCTGCGATTCCTCGGAAGCGAGGACACCGAACCCAGCGATCAAATGCTCCGGGAGGTCGAGCCCCCCGGCTCAATCGGTCGATGGAAGGAAATGGGTGAGCCATCGATCATGGATTCCATTTGCTCGGTCGCAGGCGGCGCGCTCCGACGCTTTGGATACATCTAGCTGGGGTTTACTGAGAGCGCCCTCGTGAGCGCCGACCCATTCTCAAGCAGCCGCATTTTCAATTCAATAGATCGCTTCGGCTCTATTTGTTCTGCACTACCTTATATAAGATATTTTGATGCGTATATTTGTATTCTCAGTTGACCTGCCAAGCTCTCATCATACAACTATATGTATATAGGTAACGGCTAGCGGACAGCTCTACCGCTGCCGCACGCCCAGCCGCGTCAATTCCTTCTTCAGCGGCTCGACCGACTTCGCGAAAATCACCTTGTACGCGGCGCAAAAATAGTCCAGGTCGGCGAATTGCTTGCGCGGATCGTGACGATGCTTGGGACAGCCGCCGTGGCAGATCGCCTGATACTCGCACACTTGACACAAGGGATGCGGAATCGTTTTATTCGCGGCGAACTGGTATCTCCGCTGCCGCCGCGCGATTTCGGGCCAGGAGTCGAGATTCACGTTGCCCAGCTTCCAGCTCTGCTCCACGAAAAAGTCGCACGGGTAAACGTCGCCGTTGTACTCCACCACGGCATAGCTGTCGCAGGTTTCGTGCATGGTGCACGTCCCCGGCCGCTGGCCCGCCAACGCTTCGGCGATGTTTTCGAAGTAGCGGATGTGGACGCGCCTTCGGTCCGGCCACCAGGCGTCGAACGTCTCGCATAGGAATCGCCCGTACTCCTCCGGCGCGATGGTAAATGGCATCGGCTGACCCAGCCCGTCGAATTCCGAGAGCGGAATATATTGGATGTGCTCCACGCCCAGCTTGCGAAAAAAGCCGTACAGTTCTCTCGGCTTGGCGACATTCGCGCGGCTCACCACGCAAAGCACATTGAACTCGACGCGGTTCTTCTGCAGGCACTCGATGGCCCGCATTACGGCCCGCCAGGTGCCTTTCCCCTGGCGGCTGACGCGGTACAGGTCGTGCATCTCTTCGGGGCCATCCATGGAGATCCCCACCAGCCATTGGAAGCTCTTGAAGAGACCGCACCACGCGTCGTCGAGCAACAGCCCGTTGGTCTGAATCGCATTGGAGACCTCCTGTCCGTTTCGCCCGTAGTGCTGCTGATACTCCACCAGCTTTTCGAAGAACGGCAGTCCGGCCAGCGTCGGCTCGCCACCCTGGAACGCGAAAGCACTCCGCGGATAGGAGTAGAAAAGGTAGGTATCCACGAGTCGCTCGAGCGTCTCCTGCGTCATGCGGCGGCCGGGCAGCGCCTTGTAAGGATCGGCGTCGCGGTCGAGGTAGAAACAATAAGTGCAATCGATGTTACAGACGGCCGAGGCCGGCTTGATAAGCAGCGATTGGATGCGCGGCGCGGACCCCGAAGCGGTGAGGATGGGAAATGCACTCATTGGGCTACACTACGGATCTAGGTTATCTCATGACGCGACGCATTTCCCGGCCGCCGCGGGTGCGGCCCCTGTGCGCAGTTGGCGGCGGCGCCGGCCCGCACGCCCAACATCGTCTTCTGCGACGACCACGGAAGGCGACCGATGAGGCCCGCGGCGTAGAGTGACTATTGGAATCCTTTCAGAAGGTCTTTGGCCAATTGCGGCGCCAGCGAAGAGTTCACGCGGATCTTGAATACCACGCGCCGGCTCTTGTCGGCGGTGGCCTCCAAGTCCTGTTCGCCTCGTCCGGTGGCGGAGAGCTTCTCCAGAAGGCAGCCCCGTTCTTTGGGGAACTGCTGCAGATCGAGCAGCGTTTTCTTGACCACTTCCATGGAGCGGTCCTGGCTCAACTTCAAATTGCGCTGCTGGCTTTCCTCCAGAGAGGCGCCCCGGTAGGGCGTGCTGTCGGAATGACCTTCCACGATGACATTCTCCAGGCTCCCGCGATACGCGTCGTTGCACAGAACCTTGGCCAACGCGGGAGCATGCGCCTGCAGGAACGCCTCGCCTTCCGGCTTGAGCTCATACTCATTCGTTTTGAAGGTCATGAGCTGGTCGGGGATGTCGACCACAATCGTGTACCGGTCCTTGCTATCGAGCTGAATGTCCTGGCTGCGGAACGGTTCCGCTCCGAGTTGCTGCTTGAGGTCCTTCAGCAAGGCATCGGTAACCGCCTCGTTTACGGCCGCTTTGTTATTGATGAAGATGAGCAGGAGAAGAATGAAGATCACCATCAGGGACGTCATGAGATCCGTGAAGGAGTGCGCCAGATGGTCAGATCCGGAACTGCGTCGCAAGCGGGTTGCCCTCCTCCATGCCGGCTGCCGTCTCGATGTGCGGGGCCGGAACCTTCGTCGCCTCGGCGGGCGCGGGCAGGGGTTCCAGCGGTGGAAGCGGCAGTGCTTCCGCTGACTCGTCCACCGTCTGCGGAATGCTCGCACCGGACTCCTCCGGACCGGCTACCGTCTCGATGTGCGGGGCCGGAACGTCCGCCGCCTCAGCGGGCGCGGGCAGCGGGCGCAAGGGCCCTCCCGCCTCAGAGGAGCTGACCAAGGCGCTCGCCCGCGGCATCGGGACCCTCAGCATGGCGGCAGCGATCTACGCCGTGGAGACGGACCGCCGGCTGGACACCGACGAGCTCAAGGAACAGAACGTCAACTATCTGAGCCTGACGCCGCGGGCCGCCCACGACCTGGCCGAGCCGCTCGGCTCTGCCCTGTACCGCTCCCCGCTGAATAAGAAGTACGGCCGGGCCATCGTCGACAACATCGACGTCATCGGATCCCTGGCCGAGTTGACCATCATCACCCTCCACTGGCGCCGGTACTTCGCCGAGCGCCGGGAGTGGGAGCGCTCAATGAGAGTCGAGCCGAACCCGGGCGAGATCCCGGTCGCGC
>CAZARO010000454.1:0-5202 GCA_964487165.1 uncultured Solibacteraceae bacterium
CTTCCACAGATATCGCCAAGGCACTCGCCGAGCAGTTGCCTCCGCTCACCCCGATGGTGAAGGTCTGCGGTTGCGAGGCATAACCCGAAGCGGTATCCGTGGCGGTGATCCCCAGGATGTAGAGACTGGCCGCCGACGCGGCGACGGTTCCGCTGATCGCCCCCGTGGCGGGGTTCAGCGTCAGCCCCGGCGGCAGCGCGCCCGACGATAACGAAAGCTGCCGCGTCGCGGGATTGCCGCCCACCGCCGCGATGGTCGCGTTGTAAGCCGTGGATACCGCGGCCCCCGGCAGCGCCGCCGGCACTACATAAGGCTGCGTCTGGCTGGTGATGGGAGAAACTTCCAGCGCCGAATTGTCCGCCACTTCCAGGTCGCTCACGTGGAACTGCTTGATGCACGCCAGATCGGCATCGTTCCAACGGACATCGGGGACACCTTGTACGTACCCCGCGCTGCCATGGTCGCTCATATAGGCGCCGTATTGCTGCAGCGCCTGCAGCACCGTAGCCGCCTGCGGGTTGGTGCTGGCGGGACAGGTGGCCTGCCAGTTCACGCTGGCTTTCAGACGGTACAGCAGGCCTTGCGGCGGACCACTGCCGCTGCAGCAGCCCGTGGCCGGCCACGCGAACCAGTTGGTGGGCGACGGAAACGCGATCCGCAGCGGATGTTGCGCCAGCATGGGAACCTCGCTATAGCGCAGCAACAGCGGCACTATGGGGATTCCGGCCGAATCCTGCGCCCCATTATCGAGCGTGCCGGTGGAGGCCGCGATTTCATCGCTGTTCAACACATAATGCGCAGCCGCCGACAGGTTCCACGTATTGCTAGCCGCGTCGAACATGTTCGGAACAGCGATGCCCTGGTACGTCTCGTACAACGTACACGGGCCGGTTTGCGGGCCGGAAATATTGTTGACACTGGATTCCAGAACCAGGATGTGGTGGTCTTGGGCGTACAACCCGTCGGATGTCCCTTCGACCACCGCGTCGGGCCACGGCGGAATCGGCCACGAGTCAGTCCCCACCTGATCGATCTGCCCGGGATTAGACAGAATCACATTGGTCAGCGGCTGATTGGCCGGCACCCGCATCCAGGGAATGCCTCCCGGCGCGGGATAGAAACCATGCCCGAAATCGGGGTGGATGGGGAAGCTGAGATAGCTCGACGGAGTCTGGTGCGCCGGATTGGTATCCACCGGCAGGAGGTCGGCGCGCTGGTTGTAAATCGAGTCCGCCGGAAACATCTGGCAGCCGCCCAGACTAGTGTCGCTATTGACTCCGAAGTCGAGGGGGGCGGTCGCCACGTTGGCGGTAGGCGAAGCGCTGTCGGTCACTTGCACGGTGACCTGATAGCCGCCCTGGCCGAAGACCTGGGCGGCGCTCACCACCCCGGTCGTCGGATTTAAGCTCATACCTTCCGGAAGGCCCACGCCGGTCGATGCCACCACCGACCAGGTGTAGGGTGGCGTGCCGCCGGTGGCTGTCAAAGTGGTGTTGTAACTCTGGTATTGCGAGGCCACGGGCACGCTTTGCGTAGTGATCTGCAACTGCGCCGCCGCGGTGGCGGCGAAGACGAGTAACAAAGGATAGATTCGCACTATAGGGAAGAGTGTCGCACGAACGCTCTCACTGTGCCGTAAGAAATCGCCCCAACGTAACAGAACTTACACCTCGGCCTACTCGGCCGGCCGAAGGCGGATGGCCTGCCCGCCGCCGCTTACCAGGTTCGCCTTCAACCGCATGGTACGATTCACGGTTTTCGTCTCCATCACCGTGTGGGTGGGATAATCGCCCGCGTCCCCGGCATCCGAATAGATCTCCGCCACGAAATTGCCCGCCGGCAGGAATTCCAGCGGTATGTCGAGTTCCACGGCGTGCGAGCCCGTGATGCTGCCCAGGTACCACTCCTTGGCGTGGCGGCGGCCGATGGTGATGTAGTCGCCGACCTTGGCATTGAGCACGCGCGTCTCGTCCCAGGACGTCGGAACTTTGCCCAGGAACGCCAACTCTTTCGTCCCTTGATACGCCTCGGGATAGTCCGAGACCATTTCGAACGGGCTCTCATAAACCACGAAGAGGGCCGTCTGGTGCGCCCGCGTTCCCATCACCATGGGCTGCACATTTCGCGGCACGAATTCCGCCGGCGTGGCATTGTGGAAGCCTCCCGGAGTGTAATCCATGGGACCGGCCAGCAGCCGGGTGAAGGCCAGCATCACGTTGTGGTCGGGGGTAATGCGCGCGCTCCACTTGTTGTATTCCAGGCCCATCACGCCTTCACGCGTCAGCACGTTGGGATACGTGCGGCTCAGCCCGTCGGGCTTGTAGGCGCCATGAAAGTCGATCATCAGATGATGCTCGGCGGCCTTGCGGGCCACGCGATGGTAGAAGTCCACCATCCACTGGTCGTCGCGGTCCATAAAGTCGATTTTGACGCCCGCCACTCCCCATTTTTCGTACAGCGGGAAGGCCTCGTCCATCTGCCGGTCGACATCCGTCCAATGCGACCACAGCCACACGCCGACGTTCTTCGATTTCGCGTAGGCCAGCAGTTCCGGCAGGTTCATTTCCGGAGTGGGCCTGGTGATGTCGCTCTGCGAATAGTTGGTCCCGGCCGAAATGCGCGTCGCCCAGCCGGCGTCCAGCATGAAATACTGGAAGCCCGCCTGCGCCGAGAAATCGACATAATGTTTCGCGGTCTCTAAATTCTTGCCTGGTTTGAAAGTGACGTTTTCGTCATACGGCCCCGACCACCAGTCCCACGATGCCTTGCCCGGCTTAATCCACGAAGTATCTTCGAACGCCTGCGGCGGATTCAAATCGTTCACGATTTGCGATTCGATCAGCCGCCCCGGCGCGTCGGCAATCATCAGCACCCGCCATGGCGAGGGAGCTGGTGTCTTCACCTCCACGGCCACACCGGCGTCGTCGATATGCGGAGCCAGGCGCGCCGAAAGCTGCCGGGCATTGTGTTCGTCGTGCATCAGATACATGCCCGAATAGTTGTCGATATCGGCCTCGGTGATGGCCAGGAACGCCACGCCCGGCAATTCCGTCAGCAGAGGCAGCGCGATCAGCGACTCGGGATGAATGCCGCTCAAGGGCACGGTCCGATAGTTGTCCTCCCACGAAGTGCGGAAATTGCGCAGGATCAGGGGGAACGTAGTGGCGTCTTTGGCGAGGACAAACTGCGAGTGCTCGTTCGAGATGCGCAGTTCGTTGAGGCCGTCCTGCTGCGGCACGACGTAGCGAAACGCCGCGCCATCGTTATAGACGCGGGCTTCGACAGTGAAACGGCGCTTGGGGTCCTTGGCTTCCCGCACGTCCAGCGCGACGGTGTTGCAGTGGTTGCGCACCTCTTTCGACTTTCCCGCGGGAAGCGTGTAAGTCTCGTCGATTTTGCCGCTCCGCGACGAAATGATCTCGACATCCGTCCCGAGCACCGGCTGATTTTGAATTTCCAGTCCCATCCCGGAGGCATCCAGCACGGCCTTGCCGCGATAGCTTATCTGGTACACCAGACGCCCACCCGGCGCCAAGAAGCTCATGCGGATGAGCCCATCCGGCGAAGAGGCCGCTACCGGCGCGGAGGTTTGCGCTAGCGCCAGGCCGCAGCCGGCCATCACGCTCAAAAGAATTCGCCACCAGCGACTTGCCATTTCACACTCCGATTCAGAGATTCCGATTCCTTATCCTAAATAACACATCTCACCGGCCGCGGGGCTACCGCTCGTTTGAAGAACCTTAGGCGAGTGAAGCTCGCGGGTGCCTGACGGTTTTGGGGATTAGTCGACAGAAAACCGCTCCCTTGCGGTCGCGGCTCGGTAAGTTGCTGCAACGTGCGACACCCGTTACTGAGCCGCGACTGCAAAGGAGCGGTTGCGGGGTTTAGTACGAGGGAGCCCCCAGATCAGTTAAGCCCCCCGAAGCTCGCCCCAGGATGCCATCCTGCCTCACGATTTGAGAAGATCAAAAGACATGAATGTTTTAGTACTGAATGCGGGCAGCTCCAGCTTGAAGTTTCAGGTAATTTCCACGGATCCGGAGCGGATCCGTCAGGACACCGACGAACGCCTGTGCCGCGGTGCCATGGAGCGGATCGGCGGCGAGGCCATCGTCACCGTGGAAATCAAGAACGGTCCGCGGCAGAAATTTACGGCGCCCATCAAAGACGTTGGCGCGGGGCTCGACTTCATACTTCGATGGTTGGTATCGGAGCAGTCGGGGCTCCCCGAGATCCGCAACCTGGCCGACATCCAGGCGGTGGGCCACCGCGTGGTGCATGGCGGCGAAGTGTTCCACGAGTCCATGCTGGTGGACGACAAGGTGATCGCGGGAATCGAAGAATGCATCGACCTGGCGCCGCTGCACAATCCCACCAACCTGCGTGGAATTCGGGCCGTCCGCGAACTGATCGGCCGCGATACGCCGCAGGTGGCGGTATTCGATACGGCGTTCCACACCACCATCCCCGAACAGGCTTACTTATACGCTTTGCCGTATCATCTCTACCGCCGCCATCGCATCCGCCGGTATGGTTTCCACGGCACGTCGCACCGCTATGTGGCATACCGTTTCCGGAAGCTGCGAAATCTCTCGCGCGAACAGACCAACGTGATCACGCTGCATCTGGGCAACGGCTGCTCCTGCACGGCCATCCGCGCCGGCAAATCGGTGGACACGTCGATGGGCATGACGCCGCTCGAGGGCCTGGTAATGGGGACGCGGTCCGGCGACCTGGATCCCGCCATCCTCACCCTCATCGCCGCCAAGGAAGGCATGACGGCTCACGGTGTGGAGAGCATGCTGCTCACGCAGTCGGGATTGCTGGGAATTTCGGGCCTCACCAACGATATGCGCGTTTTGCAGGACGAGCTGAAAGATCACGACGACCGGCGGGTGCGCCTGGCCATCGAGATCTTCAGCTATCGCGCCCGCAAATACATTGGAGCGATGCTGGCGTCAATGGGCGGCGCCGATGCGGTCATCTTCACGGGCGGCATCGGCGAAAACTCGCCCGACATCCGCGCACGCATCTGCCAGGGCCTGGAATGGGCCGGTGTGCAGCTTGACGAGGATCGCAATCAGAAGACCATGGGGCGTCCGGCGGAAATCGGCGTGGAAGGCTCGAAGCTGCCGGTCTGGGTGATCCCCACCGATGAAGAGCTGCTGATCGCGCGCGATACCGTGCGCTGCGTGCTGGGGC
>CAZARO010000455.1:0-5195 GCA_964487165.1 uncultured Solibacteraceae bacterium
GTCATGCACTCGGCGAATACCGTGCGGCCGGAAAGCGACAGGCCGTCCTGCGGCAGGTATCCGAGGGTGACGCCCTTTTGCGTGGTGACGGAGCCGGAGTCCAGGCCTTCGATGCCGGCCAGCACTTTCAGCAGCGACGATTTTCCAGTGCCGTTCGCGCCTACCAGGCCGGTGCGCTCGTTGGGGGTGACCAGCCAGTCGAGATCTTCGAAAAGAATCTTGGGGCCGTAGCGCTTTCCCGCCCCGTTGAGTTGGATCATGGAGGACTAAGACTTATTTTAGCGTAGACTGTGAACATGACTGCAAAGTGGAACATTGCACTCTCGCTCGCCGCCGGATTGCTGGGCGGCGTTGTTTCTCACTGGGCCTTTCCTGTGTCGGCACAGGCGCAGGTCTCGGGAGGGGGCATCCCGTCCAATCCGCCGAGAGTAATCGAGGCGCAAAGTTTCGCTCTGGTGGACGCTAGCGGCAAAGTGGCCGGCACGGTCACGATGGACAAGGCTGACTTTTCGCCGACTGGACCATCTTCACTGCCGTATCTGAAATTGACGGACTCCAACGGCCACGAAATCTGGCGATCTCTCGATACGCGGTAGCGGACGGCGTCATTTGCCGGCGAGATAGCGCCTCCACGGCGCCCAATAGTACCGCTCCCACCCTTCGCTGACGCCCTGATAGTCCTGTTCGGGCACGTCGATATGAATCAAATCGATGCGGCCATCCGTGCCTTCCGGAACAAAGGCGAGAATCAGAGTGGAATCGGGGTCGCCCCCATGGAAATTGATCGAACGCCACGACTGTACGATCAGCCGCGGTTCGATGACCGAGAGTGTCGTGCCGCTGAGCTGGCCGCCGAAGGCGCTGAAGGGCGCACCCGGCGCCGCGCCCACCGTGACGGGCGCGCCGGTAACCGCCTCGTGACGCACCGGATCGAGATAGGTGGCGAAGAGCTCTTCAGCCTTTTCCGGCAGGACTACCGATTGTACGATGAGACGCCGCATGAGAATCCGCCTTCGTGGTGAACGCCGCCGTCGGCTTGGGGTGCTCGACCAACTAGTCCCGCTCAACCTTATCAAACATAGGATTCGAAGGCCTGCGTGTACGCTGTCTTCAACGCGGCAATTTCCCAGGCTCCCAGGGTGATGGTGCGCTGCCGGATTTCGAGCCCCTTCTCGATCGTAACCCCCACCACCGGAGCCTCAATCTCGTACTTCTCGGCGATGGCCGCCACCTTATTGGGAAATTCGGTGGAGATCAGGATGCGCGATGGTCCTTCGTGATAGGCCAGCATCTCCGGCCGCAGGTCGGAATCGAGGTCGATGAGCGCGCCGATCTCGTTCGCGCCGAAGGAACATTCCGCCAGCGCCACGGCGAGGCCGCCATCGCTCAAATCGTGCGCCGATTCCGCCAGCCCTTCGGCAATGATCTTGCGGATGGCGAATTGCACGCGCAGCTCGTACTCCATGTCGAGAGCCGGGGGCAAACCCCACAGCTCCCGAATGAACTCCTTGGCGTATTGCGTGCCGCCGAAGCGGGTGTCGTCGCAATCGCCGATGCCGCCCAGCAGAATAACTTTGCGGCCGCGGTTCTTGAAGGGAATAGTGACAGGTTCGGCGGTCTTCAGGGTGCCCACGATGCCCAGCACCGGTGTGGGATAGACCCCCTCGCCCAGAGTCTCGTTATAGAGGCTGACGTTGCCGCCGGTGATCGGCGTGTCGAAGAAGCTGCAGGCTTCCGCAATCCCCTCGATAGCCGCCACCAGTTGCGCCATGATCTCGGGCCGCTCGGGATTGCCGAAATTCAGGCAATTGGTGGCCGCTACGGGTCGCGCCCCCACGGTGGAAAGATTGCGGCAGCACTCTGCCACCGCCAGTTTGGCGCCTTCGCGCGGCGAAAGGTAGCAATAGCGGCCGTTGCCGTCGAGCGACATCGCGATGGACGTTCCCGTCTCTTTGATGCGCAGGATGGCGGCGTCCGAGCGTTCCGGGCCGGCTACGGTATTGGTGCGCACATGATGATCGTACTGCTCCCAGATGGGGCGCTTGGAGCAGATATCGGGCGCGGCGAGCATCGCCGGCAGGGTGCGCTGCAGCTTGGTATGGGGATAGTCGGGAATCAGGCCGCCGCGCGGCGGAACGGTATACGGCCGGCTATAGAGCGGCGCTTCGTCGGCCAGTTCGCGATTGGGAATCTCGGCGACCACCGTGCCGTGATGGCGCACCCGCAGGTAGCCGTCATTGGTGACGGTACCGATTTCGACGGCCTCCAGCCCCCACTTGCGAAACACGCGGAAGACTTCTTCCTCGCGGCCCTTATCGGCCACCAGCAGCATGCGCTCCTGCGATTCGGAGAGCATGATTTCGTAGGGCGTCATGCCGGTTTCGCGCTGCGGCACGCGGTCCAACTCGATCTCGATGCCGACTTCGCCGCGGCTCCCCATCTCGCAGGTGGAGCAGGTGAGCCCGGCCGCGCCCATGTCCTGTATGCCCACGATGGCGCCGGTGTGCATGGCCTCGATGCAGGCTTCGAGCAGCAGCTTTTCCATGAACGGATCGCCCACCTGCACATTGGGCCGCTTCTGCTTGGACTCTTCGGTAAACTCCGCGCTGGCCATGGAGGCCCCGTGGATGCCATCGCGCCCGGTGCGCGCGCCCACATAGATGACCGGGTTGCCCACGCCCGCCGCTTTGGCGTAGAAAACTTCTTCCTTCCGGCAGATGCCCAGGGCGAAGACGTTGACCAGCGGATTGCCGTCGTAGCAGGGCTCGAAAATGGTCTCGCCGCCGATGGTGGGGACGCCGAAACAGTTGCCGTAGTGCGCGATGCCGGCCACCACACCGCCCAGAATGCGGCGATTGCGGGCGCCGGTTTCGGGGTCGTCAAGGCGGCCGAAGCGGAGCGAATCGAGCACCGCGATGGGGCGCGCGCCCATGGTGAAAATGTCGCGCAGGATGCCGCCCACGCCGGTAGCCGCTCCCTGAAACGGCTCGATGAAGCTGGGGTGGTTGTGGGATTCGATCTTGAAGGCGATGACGTAGCCGCCGCCGATATCGATGATGCCGGCGTTTTCGCCCGGCCCCTGCACCACCAGCCGCCCGCGCGTGGGCAGCTTCTTCAGGTGCAGCCGCGAGCTTTTATAGGAGCAGTGCTCGCTCCACATCACGCTGAAGATACCCAGTTCGGTATAGCTCGGTTCGCGTCCCAGGATGTCGACGATCTTGGTGTATTCGGAAGGCGTGAGCTGGTGTTGCGCGATCAGTTCGGGTGAGATGGTGGTCATGCCTGCGCCACCGCCTGCAACGCCGACTGGAAGATGGCCAACCCATCGGCCGAGCCCATCAGCGGGTCGCTGGCCCGCTCCGGGTGCGGCATCATGCCCATCACGTTGCGCTCGCGGTTGAGGATGCCGGCGATGTCATTGAGCGAGCCGTTGGGGTTGCCCAGGTAGCGGAAGAGGACGCGGTCTTCGCCCTCCAGCTCGTCGAGGGTCCGCTCGTCGGCGAAATAGCAGCCTTCGCCGTGGGCGATGGGAATGCGCAGCACCTGCCACTTGTTGAGCGCGTTGGTGAACGGCGAGTTGACGGTGGCGGTTTGCAGGCGGACTTCGCGGCAGATGAACTTGAGGCCGCGATTGCGGATGAGCGCGCCTGGAAGCAGGCCGGCTTCCACCAGAATCTGGAAACCGTTGCAGATGCCCATTACCAGTCCGCCCTCGGCGGCGAACCGGCGAACGGCGGACATCACCGGCGAGAACTTGGCGATGGCACCGCATCGCAGATAGTCGCCGTAGGCGAAGCCGCCGGGGAGAATGACCGCGTCCACGTCACCGAGCGAATGCGAATCGTGCCAGATGAACTCGGCTTTTTGCCCCAGGTTGTGGCTGACGGCGTAGAACGCGTCGTGGTCGCAATTGCTTCCGGGAAAAACAATGACGCCAAATTTCATGAGCTTGTGGTGGGGAACTAAGCTTCATCTTAGCAGAGGCGGAAGCGGTCACGGACGCGGGTGTTGCCCGGGCCGGACGCTTTTAGCTGTTGGCTTTTGCCGTTAGCTTGCGTGGCTCGGCGCCGCGGAGCAGAGCTGGGCAAGCCAACAGCTAAGAGCCAAGAGCTATTGAGTTTCGCATAACAGCGAGACACACTTCCGCTAATCCCGCGACCGCTCCCTTGCGGTCGCGGCTCTGTGTGCAGAGCTCGGGCGTGAATCGGAGCCGCGACCGCCAGGGAGCGGTTGTGTGTGCAGAGTTCGGGCGTGAATCGGAGCCGCGGCCGCCAGGGAGCGGTTGTGTGTGCAGAGTTCGGGCGTGAATCGGAGCCGCGACCGCCAGGGAGCGGTTTTGTCACTGTAATATGCGGCCCTCAATAAGAGCCGAGTCGCGGGCTAAGCCTGAGGCGAAATGGACGCCCTCAACCCGCGTCGCCGCGGACCGCGGCGTCCACCGCCTGCCGCATCTCCCATGTCGATACGTAACGCAGGGGATAGCCGCGCCGCTGGCAGACCTCCGACAGCAATACAAACAACCGGTCGAACCCGCCCCTTTGCAGCAGCTCCGATGAGTGCCGCTCCTGGGCGCCGTGGGTGAATAATTTGATAAAGACATTGCCGCCGATGCGCGGCGCCAGATCGAGCCACCGCTCCACGCGGTAGGCCGAAGGGAGATCGTAGGAGGCAAGTTCGCCGGTCTCCATGCGCGGCATAATGCGGCCGGTCCACCGGAGGCCCAGGGGGCCGGGGATCATGAGCAGGTCGCCCGCGCCGGGAGCGCCGGGTTTCACAGCGATTCCGTGATCGTACGACCGCGGACGCAAGGGGTCGTCAGTGGCCCAGTAAATAGTGTTGACGGTGCGCGATTGCGTGGGCGAACTTCCCGAGGGCATGGTGAAATCGCCGTAGCAGCCCAGGTCACGCAGCAGCGTGATTTCGTTATTGAGCCCGCAGCAGCGGCCGTCGGGACGCGAATTGTCGAGCGCCCAGTTGCCGTGGATGAACCCGAAGACCGGACGTCCGTTGAAATTCCGCAGCAGGCCGTGACGGGTAACCAGGGTTTCGATAAAGCCGCTCATGCGGTCGACGAAGTTCTGTTGGCCTTCCCCATCGTGGTGGATGTGTACGTCCACGTCGGCGATGCCGGCGCGTTTCATTTCCGCCAGCGCGTCCAGGAATTGCGGCCGGTATTCCTCCTGCGGGTAGAAGAA
>CAZARO010000456.1:0-5195 GCA_964487165.1 uncultured Solibacteraceae bacterium
CCGAAAAAGTCCGACTCGTGACGGCGAGGCCGGCTGAAAGCCGTGGGCGCCCTCTAGGCACAGCCAGGATTGGCTGCCCCACGAAAGGCCAAAGCCGAGCCGGCGGGCTAAAGCCATGTCCACTTACGATTTCCGAGGCGCCGATTTCAGTTTCTAGTCCTGGGGCGCACTCACGCGCCGGCCTTTGTTTGACTTCCGTTGCCGCGAGCGTTACTATCGGCGGGACGGTAGGCTGACTGCCATCTGAGAAACCATGATACAGCCTGGAATTCGTTCTTTGCTCCGCCCGTTGACCGAAAGTTACAGCAGCGTTGCAAACGCCGCGTTGCAAGCGAATCGAGCCGCGGCGGTATTGCCGTTCCACCCGGCGCCGGCCCTGCGCCAAAACTAACATGACTAATCTGGAGGAATCACTGTGACGCCTAAAACGCAGAGCGCGCGTGTTTATTCGAATACTCAGGTGGTCTTCACCGACCTCAACTACAAAGCCTTCGTCTATCCCGGCGATGAGGAAGCCCTGGCGGCTCTCAAAGCCATCCCCGGCGCCTCTCAGGTCCTCACCTATCTGCAGGAGAACTTTAGCGAGGAACTGATCTTTCTGCAGAACAACCAGCAGATGATCCGAGCCGGTTATCACAGTTATGTATCGCTCTACAAATTACTGGAGCGATGCTGCGAGATTCTGTCGCTTCCGGTCCCGGAACTGTACCTGACCACGAATCCCACGATGAATGCCTATACGGTCGGCACACGGCGCACCTGCATCGTACTGCACTCGGAACTGGTCGAGACCATGACTCTCGACGAGTTGACTTTCGTGATCGGGCACGAGCTCGGACACATCAAGTGCTCTCACGGTCTCTACCGCCTCATGGGCGATCTGTTGCTGCGCTACTGGGACATCCTTTCGTCAGTGGTCGCGATCCCCGGATTGGGAATGCTGCGCGTGCCGTTGCTGATCGGATATTGGGAGTGGTTCCGCCGGGCGGAACTCACCGGCGATCGCGCCGGCTTGCTCTGCGTTCAAGATCTCGACACCGGTCTGCGCGCGCTCAGCAAATTGGCCGGCAAGGTGAACGGGTACGAAGATGAGTTCAGCACCGAAGCTGCCATCAGGCAGGCCGAGGCGGCCAAGGAAGTCAAGAACAAACTGGTGCTGCTGGTGTCGATTCTGGAGTCCGCCGAGAATACCCATCCCTTTGTGCCGACGCGCTTGAAACGCCTGGCCGAATTCGCGGCTGGAGAGTATCCTAAGCTCCTGGCGGGGAATTATGAGAAGGACCCGCTCGGTTTGCACGAATCGGGCAGCCGGATCACCTGCCAGTGCGGGCTCAAAGTGAACGCCAAACTCTGCTTCTGTCCGGAATGCGGAAGAGACCTCAGCGCCACGGAAGCAGCGGCTGCGGCGGTTGGGGAAACGGCCCCTCCGCAGGAGTCCAAACTCGACAAGCTGAAAGGCGCGGCCGGCTTTTTCCGCCGCTGAGGAGCGCCCTGGGAGATAGCCCGTGCAGTGTCAATTCTGCGGCGCTTCCGTGGACTCTCTGGCCGCCCAATGCCGGTTTTGCGGCTCACAGGCAGTCTTGGGCGACCGTTATGAGATCCACTCCACCATCGGCCGGGGCGGCATGGGCGAGGTTTTTCTGGCGCACGACCGCCGGCTGGACAACGACGTCGCCATCAAACGCCTGACCCCGCAGTTCGCCTCCTGCGAGGAGTTGCGCACCTCCCTGCGGCGGGAAGCGCAGATCATGGCGCGCCTGTCGGACGCGAGCATCGTGCGCCTGTTCGACCTGGCCGAGTTCTTCGGCGATCTGTACTTGATTCTCGAATATGTCCCCGGCCCCACGCTGCGCGACATGATCCGCAACGGCTATCGAGCGTCTCCCCAGGAGTTAGCCAAGGCCGTCTCGGAGATCTGCCAGGCATTGACCGTGGCGCACAACGCCGGCGTCATTCACCGCGACCTGAAGCCGAGTAACATGCTGCTCTCTCTAACTGGCCCGGAGCGCGTAGCCTTCCTCGAGTCCCATCAGCTTCCGGTAACCCTAGCCAACGCGAGGATCAAGATCACCGACTTCGGCATCGCTAAAGCCGTCGCCGATTCGCACCTTACTCTCACCAACGCCTTCAGCGGCACGCCGGGTTACATGGCGCCGGAGCAATTTCAAGGTGAAATTCCGTCGCCCGAAACCGATGTCTATGCGCTCGGAGTAGTTACTTATGAGTTACTAACCGGTAAGTTGCCCGAGCAGCCCATTGCGGATATTCCCACCGTCCATCCTGCCGTGACGCAAGTGATCCGGAGGGCGCTTTCCCCGGCGCGCCAAAGCCGTTTCTCCTCCGCCGCCATCTATTACCAGGCGCTTTACCAGGCGATCGAAGGGAAATCGCCCCTGCAAGCTCCCGTTCCCGCCACTCTCGCGTCAGTGCCGTCGAAGGTGTGGATCATGCTTATCTGCTCCTTCATCTTTGTCGTCGCGGTGCTCCGGGTGGTCTCCCTGTTGACCAACAACGAATCGCGATCCACTTCGGAGGCTCCCGTGAGCGCGCCCAAGCTCCCGTCGGTGCAATGGAATCCATTCCCGAAAATCTCCGAACTCCCGCCTGAAGTGGAAGAGGCGCGCGGGAAACCTGCCGGCGGACAAGGTCCCGAGCACCCGAAAGTGATGTGGGAGGCCTCGCTCCCCGATTACCGGCTGGAACTTGCCGCCATCGGAGTAGACGGCACCGTCTATCTGACTAAGGAAGGTCAAATCTGCGCCATCCGCGACGGCAAGCTACAGTGGGCTTACCAGAACACTGAATTCAGCGCCCACATCGACGAGTTCGACGTGGGCGCCGATGGCCGGGCCTGGTTCAGGATCAGCGTGATGGGCGAGGGACAATACTACTGCCTGAATCGCGATGGAAAGGGCGGAAGGCTCGCGCGATCCCTCGAGAGTCAAATGCCGAAGCACGTAGACCCGCATCCCTATAGTTGCTGGAAGGGCAGACATACGTTGTCCGGTCCGGCCGGCGACATGGACCTGGAGGACGATTGCCGCTCCGTCGCGGCCGGCAGGGAGGGTCCCGTTTGGGTGACGACGGACGGACCGCAAATCCTCGCCGTAAACCGGCAGCGGGGTAAGATCGAGCAGACGTACAAGCCGCCGTGCGAGCCGGCCGTTCTTCTTCCCACCCCGGCCAACCGGCTGGTTTTCACCTGTGGTGACGGCAGCCTGCATGAGACCACGGGCGCGGTGGAAGAATGGAGCCGGCCCGGCGAGGGGAAGATGGGGTTCGCGACGGCCGCGGCGAATGGCACGATCTACTTCACGGAGGCCAGGAAAGGTGCGCCAGGCGGTTACATCGGTGCGATCGATACGGCGGGGAAACTCCTCTGGACGGTGAACCTTCCGCAAGTACCTGAAGGGTCCATCGCGATCGGACGGGGCCGCCTTTACGTGATCCAACTGGTTCACGACTGGACGGCGGAGAACCGCGTGATTTGTCTGTCCGATTGAAAAGCGCCGGCGCGAACAAACGGGCGGTCGTTTCCGGACGGAGGACGGCCGCGGCCCCACGGCCACCGCTCCCCGCGGTCGCGGCTCAGTACACCTTTTCTCAAATACACACGGGTATTCCGCAGACTCGACTGCAACCGCTCCCTTACATTACGGTTGCGGCTCTGCATACAGCCTCGTTCAGAGCCGCGGCCATCAGGGAGCGATTGCAGCAGAATACGTTGGCGAACTTATGAAATGGAGTACTCAGTAGGGCTTCCCGAATCAGTGTGCATGTTACCGAGCCGCAACCGAAGGGAGCGGTTTGGACCCCGATCCATTTTCCACCCACAACTCACCTGTTCAGGTGTTGACCACCCGGCCGCCTGAGCGTAGTTTCGATTCAGGCCGCACGAAGGAGGCGTCATACCTATGAGGGGATTTGTGCGCGCGGGTTGGTTGGCGTTGTGTCTATCCGGTCCCGCCATGCTGCACGCGCAGTACACCATCACGCGCGTGGCCAGCGGGATTAACGGTCCCACGGGAATGGCGGCCGATAACGCCGGCAACGTCTATGTCGCCGAAGCGGGCGCTCCGTTCACCATACGGCAAGTGAATCCGGCGGGCGTCATGACAATCGTTGCGGGCAGCGGCAACATCATCGATCCCATCGGCCAATCCGCTACCAGCGTGTCGCTGACCAACCCCGACGCCGTCGCGGTGGATCTCTTCGGAAATTTCTATATCGCGGAGGCAGGCGGCGGCCCCATTCTGCGCGTCACTGGAGGAATCGTCTACCAGGTCAACCAAACGCCCGGCCAATACGATGGTCTCGCCGCCGACCCGCTCGGCAATCTGTTCTACGGCACCACCGCATTCGCGGGGCTCGACTATCCTGCCGTTTACAAGACGGCCGCCGTCACGGTGCAGCCCAGCGACGGAGCGTTGGTGATCGGAGGCTCTACCGGCTGCGGGGGCGGAGCGATCTGGGATCCCTACGGTCTGGCAGCCGACGCCGCCGGTAACCTGTACGTTGCCGACGCCTACTGCAATGTGATCTGGAAGGTGACTCCATCGGGCACGATTTCGGTGGCGGCAGGAGTCCCGGGGCCGGGCGGTGGTCCGGTAGGCGATGGCGGTCCGGCCACGGCGGCCCATCTGTTCCAACCGCACGGCGTGGCCGTCGACGCGTTTGGCAACATCTACATCGCGGAGGGCAATGATATTCGGCAGGTCAACGCCGCCGGCATCATCGGCACCATCGCCGGCAACGGCAACAACGCGGTGCCCTCCAACCCGGGATGCGCCACCAGTACGGGCCAGACCAGCGTCGACGCCACCACCGCTGTTCTCGGGGGAGCCTGGGGTATCGCCGCTGGCCCGGGAGGGATCTATTTCGCGGATCACGAGCTGGGGGTGGTCTGCCGGCTCTCCATCCGGACTTTCGTGTGGAGTTGGGGCGACAACACCTACGGCGGGCTCGGCAACGGCACAACCACGAACAGTAGCGTTCCCACTGAGGTGAGCGGGCTGACGAACATCACCACGATTGCCTCCGGCGGGTCCTTCAGCGTGGCGCTGAAGAGCGACGGCTCGGTTTGGAGCTGGGGGCATAATCAGTTTGGGCAATTGGGGAACGGCGGCAACACCGACAGCAGCAGCCCCGTCCAAGTGAGCGGGCTGGGTGGAATTGTGGCCGTCGCGGCCGGAACA
>CAZARO010000457.1:0-5195 GCA_964487165.1 uncultured Solibacteraceae bacterium
CCGCCCCACTAATTATGCAGGTACGGCTCATAGGCCAATGTAAGTGACATTGGGGATGGCATCCTGCGGCGACCCAGGGGGGTGCCCCGGCAATCGTCCTTCTGCGGTATCGATGGTGCGGCCCGGGCGGGTTGCCGACCGTTGCCAAACCTGCCCTACTTGGTTCGCTTCTCAAAGCTAATCTCTGACCCTTTGCCAAGTGCGAAAATATCACCGTGCCTTCGCAAGCTTCCGCGCGCATCCTGGTCGCCAATATCGGGAGCACGTCATTCAAGTATCGCCTCTTCGATATGAGCGGGCCCACGGTGCTGGCGCACGGGCGCATCGAGCGTATCGGACAGGTGGGCGCAGCGTGCCCCGATTACGAAGCGGCGCTGGCGTCGTGCATTGAGACCATTGCCGGACCCGGCAAAGCGCTGGCGAGTGTGCGCGAACTGGCGGGCATCGGCTTCAAGGCGGTGCATGCCGGCAAGGTGAGCGGCACGCGGCTCATCGACGAAGAGGTGCTGGCTGCCATGGAGGAGTTTTCGTTCCTGGCGCCGGCGCACAATCCGCCTTATATCGCGGCCATGCGGGCCTTCCGCCACGCCATGCCGGAGGTGCCGCTGGTGGCGCTGTTTGAGACCGCATTCTTCGACCAGATGGACGAGGCCACGGTGACCTACGCGGTGCCCCACCGTTGGAAGGAAGCCGATGGCGTGCGGCGATACGGGTTTCACGGGGCCAGTCATCGCGCCGCCAGCGAGCGAGCGCGGCAGCTCTGCGGCGCCGGCGATCTGCGCCACATTTCGTGCCACCTGGGAGGCAGTTCGAGCCTGGCGGCGGTGCGCGGCGGAGTGGCGGTGGACACGAGCTTCGGCATCTCGCCGCAGTCGGGGCTGCCGCAGAGTAATCGCGTGGGCGATTTCGACGTGTTCGCGGCGTTGTACGTGATGGAGAAGCACGGGCTCACGGTGGCGCAGATGGCGCGGACGCTGGCGTGCGAATCGGGCCTCGCCGGGATCGCGGGAGGGTCGGGAGACGTGCGCGATTTAGAGGAGGCGGCAGCGCGCGGCGATGCGCGGGCGCGGCTGGCGCTCGACGTTTTCGTGCGCGCCGTGCGGCATTACCTGGGCGCGTTCCTGGTGGAACTGGGCGGCCTGGACGTGCTGACGTTCTCCGGCGGGATCGGCGAAAATAGCGCCGCTGTGCGAACGGCGGTGTGCGCGGGGCTGGCGGGATTCGGCATCGAGCTGGACGCCGCGCGCAATGCGGAACTGCGCGGCGAAGGTCGGATCTCGCGCGATGGTGCGGCGGTGGCCGTGCTGGTCCTGCCGGCCGACGAGGAGACCGTGGTGGCCCGCGCGGTGGCGGCTTTTCTGGGGCTCAGCTCTCAGGCCGGCCTCAGTCAACACCGCCAGGAGAGATAATGCATCTGAGGTGTCATAGTGCGAAATTCTCTTCTGGCGGTTGCCTGCCTGGCATGGTCGGCGTACAGCTTGCAGGCCCTGGATAACGGGCTGGCGAAGACTCCGCCGATGGGCTGGAACAGTTGGAACAAGATTGGCTGTAATGTCGCGGAAGATTCCGTGAAGAAGGCCGCCGACGCGATGGTAAAAAGCGGCATGAAAGACGCGGGCTACCAGTACGTCGTGATCGACGATTGGTGGCAGGTGTCGCGCGATGAGGATGGGAATATCGTCGCCGACCCGCAGAAATTCCCGTCGGGGATTAAAGCCGTGGCCGATTATGTGCATGGGCTGGGACTGAAATTCGGGATCTACTCGGACGCCGGGACGAAGACGTGCGGCGGGCGGCCGGGCAGCCGCGGCTACGAATTCCAGGATGCCCGCAGCTACGCCAAATGGGGCGTCGATTATCTGAAGTACGATTGGTGCAACACCGGCAAGGAGAATGCGGAGGCGGCATACAGCACCATGCGTGACGCCCTGGCGAAGACCGGCCGGCCGATCGTGTTCAGCATGTGCGAATGGGGCACCGCCAAGCCGTGGATGTGGGCGGCCAGCGTGGGGAATTTGTGGCGCACCACCACCGACATTCTCGACCAGTGGGAAGGCAAGGGAAAGGAATACGGCGCGGGCGCCATCACCATCGTGGATATGAATGTGGACCTGGCGGATTTCGCGGGGCCCGGCCATTGGAACGATCCCGACATGCTGGAAGTGGGCAACGGCGGGATGACCGTCACGGAATATCGTTCGCACTTCAGCTTGTGGGCGATTCTGGCGGCGCCGCTCATCGCCGGCAACGACCTGGGCGGCATGAAGCCGGAAATCGGCGAGATCCTCATGAATAAGGAAGTGATCGCGGTGGACCAGGATCCGCTCGGCAAGCAGGGCCGGCGCGTGCGGCACGAGAACGACCAGGATATCTTCGTGAAGCCGATGCAGGATGGCAGCGTGGCGGTGGCCATGGTGAATCGCGGCAAAGCGGAGCAGACCATCACGCTCAAATGGGCGGACGTGAATCTCGCGGCGGGCAAGAGCGCGGCTATTCGCGACCTATGGCAGCACAAGGACCTGGGGACGTTCACCGGCACTTTCGCCGCGCCAGTGCCGTCGCACGGGACGGTGATGATCCGGATGAAGTGAATGTCACGACCATCGAGGCCGGATGACCTCCTTCGCCGGCGATGGGTGGAGACGTGGCGCCGCGCGGGCGAGGAACTGGAAAGCCTTCGCCGGACCGAGATCGAATCCGTAGACACACGCGAGGCCGTCCGCCAGATTTTCGGGAGCGACGGCCCCGCCGTTCCCGCGCCATCGCCAACCTCGGGGCTGGTCGAGCAGCAGGCGTGGTTCGCGCGGCTGCCAAGGTCCACCGCGAGCGATGAGCGCGCTATTCGACGCAGCTCTCGATCTTCAAAAGCTGCTAGTCGCTCGGGCGCGGATTCTGTTTTTCCGGAGGGCTCGCAGTGCTGCGTTGGGGCGAGCCGAGATTCACGCGCGGCGTTGACGTCACGCTGCTGTGTCCGTTTGGACGCGAAGACGAAGTGTCCGGGCCGCTGCTTCACTCGGGATACCTGGGGCGGATCTCGGATGCTCGGGAGTTTGCGCGCCGCAATCGAGTTTTGCTCCTGCAATCGCCTGGCGGGGTTCCGATCGATATCGCTCTAGCCGCGCTCCCATTCGAGGAAGTTCTGGTCGCCCGGTCCAGCTTATTCGAATTCGAAGCGGGTCGGGCCTGCGAACGTGCTCGGCGGAGGATCTGATCGTCCTCAAGCTCTTCGCATTCCGGCTGCGCGACGTGCTGGATGCCGAGACGGTTGCCATCCGTCAGCGCGGCTCGTTGGATTGGCTCTATATCGAGGCCAATCTGCGGCCGTTGGCCGAAGTGAAAGACCAGCGGAGATCATGGCGGCTTTCGAGAAGCTGAAGCGCGGACGGTAATTCCAGCCCCACTACCCCCTTGGCGTTATTTACCTGCCGGCGAGGCGGGCAACTGAGATCGATCCGATGAGCGCCTTGCGAGCGGAATAGGGCCGGGAAATCACACGTTTCGTGCTGTTGACTACCCTTTTAGCTGGGTGCTACCCTGAACGTCTAAAAAGTTTGGGTCAAGTTTCACCTAAATTAAGACATCATGGAAGACACCCTACGTGCGCTGGGCGGAATACTGCTAAGAGCCGTGCCTACGTTCTTGTTGGTAGTGGTTCTGTATCTTTATTTAAAGAAGATGTTCTTCCAGCCCATGGAAAGGATGCTGCGCCTGCGCTTCGAAGCCACCGAAGGGGCCCGTAAACTGGCGGAACAGGCGCTTGCCCGTGCCTCAGCCCGCACGTCGGAATACGAAGCGGCCATCCGCGCAGTACGGTCGGAAATTTACAAAGCGCAGGAACAATTCTATAAGCAGTTGCAGGAGAGCCAATCGGCGCAGATCGCCGCCGCGCGCCAGAGCGCCGAAGCCGCAGTGCATAGCGCCAGGGAGCAACTGGCCCGCGACGTGGAAGCCGCCAAATTGACCTTGGCGAGCGACAGTGAGGCGCTGGCCACGGAAATCGCGGACTCCCTCCTGAGAGGGACTGCGGCATGAGACGCGCCGGTCGATTCGCCCTGCTGTTCTGCCTGGCTGCCGGGCTGGCTTTAGCCGAAGGAAGCGAAGGCGGCGAGGGAAATCTGCTGCTGTGGAAGTGGGCCAACTTCCTGGTGCTGGCGGGCGCGCTGGGATACCTGATGGCGAAAATGCTCCCCCCGCTTTTCGCCTCCCGGACGCAGTCCATCCTGAAAGATATGGTGGAATCGCAGCGGATCCGCAAGGACGCCGACGAGCGCGCCGCCGAGGTGGATCGCCGGCTGGCGGCCATCGATACCGAAATTGCCGCCCTGCGCGCCGAGTCGCGCGAGGAAACCACCGCCGAAGCGGAACGCCTGGCCAAACATGCGGCCGCCGAAGTCGCCCGAATCCAGGCGCAGGCCGAGCGCGAGATTGGCGACGCCGGTAAGGACGCGCGCCTCGAGTTGAAACGCTACACCGCCGGCCTCACCATCGATCTGGCGGCGCAGAAAATCCGCGCCCGCATGACCCCCGCCACGGACGACCGCCTGATCCGCGGTTTTATGCGCGCTCTCAAATGACACTCACCGCCGTAGCCACGCGATATGCCCACGCCCTTGCCGACGTGGTAACCGCCAGCGGTTCCCCGCTCGCGGCCGAGGATGCGGTAGCGCAACTGAAGGCCTTCGAAGCCGCCCTGCGCTCCTCCCTTGAGTTGCAAAACGCACTTACCACGCCGGCCGTTCCCGCCGCCCGCAAACGGGCGGTAGTGGGAAAGATCGCCGGCGTGATGAAGCTCGCGCAGATCGTGCGCAATTTTCTGTTCGTTCTGGTGGACCATCGGCGCATCACCTCGCTCACCCAGATCATCCACAGCTTCGAACTCACCATCGAAGAGCGCCTGGGCTTCGCCCGCGCGGAAGTGAGTTCGGCAAGGCAGCTTACGGAAGACCAGCGGGACGAGCTGCGGGTCCGGCTGGAGCGGAGTTCGGGCAAGCGCCTGCGCGCGCGATACACCGTGGATCGGGCGCTCATCGGCGGCGTGGTGGCGCGCATCGGTTCCACCATCTACAACGGATCGGTGCGCGGCCAGTTGGACACGCTGGAACGCCGCATGCGCGCGAAAGGCTAATCGGAAAAAAGGAAATATGGCTCAAATTCGAGCGGACGAAATTACCAAGATTCTCCGCCAGGAGATCGAG
>CAZARO010000458.1:0-5188 GCA_964487165.1 uncultured Solibacteraceae bacterium
TCAATGGAATCGATACCGGAGCGAATGGCCCGCTTGGTCGACTCAGCGCCGTGCGCGTGGGCCGCGGTCTTGCGCCGGAGGGTGTGAGCTTCGTCCACCAGCGCGTCCAGTTCCGCCTGGGTCAACTGCGGAACATCCACATCGTCGGTGGGCGAAAGCACGCCGCCGCTGGCGCAGGTCTTGATCACGTCCGCGCCATATTTGATATTGAAGCGCACGGCGCGGCGTGCCTCCTCCGGAGTATTGATCACTCCGTCTTCAGGCCCCGACTCGTGGCCGAACAGGCCGTAACGAAAGGAATCCTGATCGTCACAATGGCCGCCAGTCGAGCCGAGCGCGTGGACCGCTACCAGCATGCGCGGCCCCGGCACGATTGCGGAGTTGATGGCGTTGCGCAACCCAACGTCGACAAAGTAGCCGGAGCCCACATCGCGAACCGTGGTGAACCCGGCCATCAGAGTCTTTCGCGCATTGACGGTCGCGCGAATGGACCGTTCCGCGACGGTCATTTGCAGGCCCTTGAGCATCGCTCCGTTGTAGTCCGGATTGAAGTCCATCGTCAAATGCGTGTGCGCATCGATGAACCCCGGCATCAGGGTAGCGTCGCCGAGTTCGATCGCCTCCGCTCCAGCAGGTACAGCCCCGCCTACGGACTGGATCTTTCCATTCGCCACCACAACCACCCCCGGCGCGCTGATCTTGCCGGTGGCGCTATCGAAAATGCGGGCAGATCGCAGAGCGTAGGTTTGCGCCGAAGCCAGGGCAGCGAGACTTAGGCACAGCAAAGGGACGGCGGATTTCCATGAGACCATATCGTTATATTATGCGCTGAATTCCTGAATGCAATCTGCGGTGCGATAACATCGGAATCATGCTTGACCGCCGAAAGCTTCTGCAGGCCGCGGGTGCCGGCGCCGCAGCGATTTCGTTTTCTGAAATGGACCCGGTCATTGCGCAGCAGGCGAAACTGAATCAACGGGCCGTGAAACCCGAACTGGCCAACGTAAAGGCACTCGTGTTCGATATATTCGGCACCGTTGTGGACTGGCGCACGTCCGTAATTGCCGAAGGCATGACCTGGGGAAAGGCCAAAGGCCTGAATATCAACTGGGCCGACTTTGCCGACCGCTGGCGCATGGGCTACGTTCCCGCGATGGACAAGGTACGTAAGGGCGAGCTTCCCTGGACTGTGCTCGACGATCTCCATCGCATGATTCTGGAGGATCTGCTCAAGGAATTCAAGATTGAAGGCCTCACGGAAGAAGAACGGATTTCGTGGACTCACGTGTGGCGGCGGCTCAAGCCCTGGACCGACTCAGTCGAGGGGCTCACGCGCTTGAAAAAGAGATACGTGATCGCGCCGCTTTCGAACGGCAACGTCGCCCTGATGACTAATCTGGCCAAATTCGGCGGCTTGCCATGGGACGCCATTCTGGGTTCCGAACTGGTCCGGCACTACAAACCGGACCGCGAGGTGTACGTCTCTGCATACCAGTATCTCGATCTGAAGCCCGGCGAAGTGATGATGTGTGCGGCCCACTCCAGCGACTTGCACGCTGCCCGCGGTTGTGGTCTCCGGACAGGATTCATCTACCGCCCCAACGAATTCGGCAACGGGCATGCCGGCACCCCGGACCACGCTAAACCTGGAGATTTTGACGTGGTCTCCCAGAGCATAGTTGACTTGGCCCAACAAGTGGGAGCGTAGCCGCGGCGACTCCCGTTTCGGTATGCTCAGGAGGCCAGCGCGTCGATTACAGCCTCGCGGTTCTTGGCGATGAGCGCCAAGTATGCTCTGGTCATGGCGCCGGGTTTTCGCCGTCCTTGTTCCCATTCCGGTAGGGTTCTGGGGTTGATGCAAACCGTGCGTGCAAACTGAGCCTGCGACATTCGCGCACTGGTCCGGATGCGCTTCACATCGACCTCGTCCGGCAGCACGATACGCCGCGTCGGCAGTCGCACATCGCCCTTGACGTGCGCCAGAATTTCTTTGGCGCTCTGCTCCAGTGCCATGCCGAACTTTTTGTGCTGCCTGGTTGGCGCGTTCCGCCTCCGCACGCTCATGTTTACCGCCCTCCTTTTGCTGCTCTTTTGATCTGTGCCGCGATTTTCGCGATCACGTTCCGGTCGGCAGCCGAAAGGGTCTCCGTTCGCGATTTTGCCTAAATCGAAGACATGTAAATCCGTCCCGGTTTGGCCGGAAAGAAGCAAACCACGCGAAAGCCGCCGGCGCCCGGGATGATCGGGTGATCTTTAGGCGCGCACGCGATGTAGAATTCCATGGCGATCCGCTGGTCCTCGTTCAACAGCGCCGAAACTTGCGATTCATATCCCGACAGGCTGACGATTTCGGCGATGACGTTCACTCTACGGCATTGCCGTATGTTAAGTCAACGCGGTCCCCGTATGTCGGACCTCTGCCTATCGCGGCCGCGCCAGCACCGCGCCCCAATTTAATCCGGCGCCGAAAGCAGCTAACACGATAGGAGCGGCCAGCGGCTTCTCCGACTTACTCCACCATTCGGCGGCGGCGATCAGTAAAGACGCCGAGGACGTATTGCCGTACTTTGCGATGTTACAGAAGAAGCGCTCCGCGGGGGCGCCGAGCGTCTGCGCCACACGCGTCATCAGATTCAGATTGGCCTGGTGCAGGAGAAACGTGCCGACCTCGGAGGGCTTCACATGATTGCGGCCGAGCACTTCGCCAATTACCCGCGGGAGCTTGCGCGAGGCTTGCAGGATGATGCTGCGGCCGTCCATGTAAAGCGGGCCGTCGAAATCGAGGCGGAGCGCCTCGGCGAAATCGCCGTCGGTCGCGAGCTCGGAATCGACGATCGCGGCGAATCCGGTGTCGTTGCTCACCACGCACGCGCCGGCGCCATCGCCGAACAGAATGGCGGTGTCCCGTCCGGCCGGATGCAGGCGCACCACCCGCGACATGATCTCGGACGCCACTACCAGCACGTGGCCGTATCGCGGGGCCAACTGGGCAGCCAGGGCAATGCCGAACAGGCTGCCGGCACTGGCCATGGGCAGATCGATGGCGGGCTTGCCGGCGATTCCCACCGCGGCCGCGATGATGGACGCCGGACCGGGGAAGCGCTGTTCGGCCGAACCGCTGGACACGATCACGAAGCCTACCTCGGAAGCAGCAATGCCAGCGGCGGAAAGGCAGTCTTGCGCCGCCGCGATGCCCAACGTGGCGACGGTCTCGCCCACGCCGGCGAAGTGCCGCTGTTCGATGCCGGTCGAATGCAGCAGCCAGGTGGGATCGGCCCCCACCATGGGCGCCAGTTCCGCGTTATCGACGATGCGGGAGGGCAGCGCGGACCCGAATGCGCGCAGGTAGGGCACGGTCAGGTCCGGCTCTGCAGGTAGGCCTGGATGCGCGCCACGGAATCGAACTTCCGCGGCGAGAGGTCGGAATCCGGAATCTTGAGCGAGAATTCCGCCTCGAGTGCGGTGACCAGGTCGGCGAGCGTGAAAGAATCGAGCACGCCCGATTCAAATAGCGATTCCGTGGGCGAGGGGTCGATCGGTTTTCCTGCGACCTGTTTAACGATCTCGATGCTCTTTGTCTGCGTGTCCATTAGCTGAAGCTGCTCCCACTTCGATACGGGTCCTTTGATACTCCTCGAACTGCTGCATAACGTCGGCATACATGGCGGCGGCGATCCGCCGGTAGCCGGCGTTGGTGAAATGCACGAAGTCCGGCTGGGCGAGGCCGGCGTATACCCAGTCACGCATGGCGCCTTTGCCGCCCATGCGTCCGCGAGTATCCCAGAAGGCCACACCGTGTTTCCGGCAGGCGGCCTGCTGGGCGTCGACGATCCAGTCGATTCCGTCCACGATCTGCCACCGGCCCCGCAGGTAGCGCCAGCGGTCGCCGGGGCCTACCGCCAGGATGGATGCCGTGGGAACCGCGCGACGGAGACGGTCTAAGACATCGCCGTACATGGCGCGATAACTGTCCGGGTCCCAATTCGGGTCGGTAGCTTCGTTGGTGCCGTAAGCTAGCACAATCAGTCCCGGATTGCGATGTTGCAAGTAAGTGGCCGTCATGGCCTCGTTCCAATGTTCGATCACCGCGGCCTCGGCGCCGTTGAGTCCGAGCGCTTCGTAGGTGACGCCGGCGTTGCGGTCGGCGGCCCATCCGAAGAGGCGGACGGAGCGCGAATCGAGCGTGAGCAGCTTGAAGCGGTGCTGGCCGGGAGAGACTTCGTAGTCGGTGTAGCCAGCGCCCAATTCGCCATCGGTGGAAATGGTATCGATGGACTCTTCGTTGTCGTAGAGCTGCAGGGATCCACCGCCTGGCTGGAGCAGGTATTCGATTTCCAGGTGGTCGCATTCGGCATCCAGGTAGACGGACTGGCCGCGGAGGTCGGACAGGATGCTCACGCCGCCTAGTCCGAAGTAGCCGTCGCCCGCGCCGCTGCGTCCGCCGTAGGAGTGCCAGAGAGTAGATGCGCCGCCGCGGGCGTCAAAGCGGCGATAGCCGAGGAACGGGCGGCCGGCTACCGAGAAGCCGGAGCCGCCGTCGCCGAATTTCGCTTTGAAGAGATCGCGGAGTTCGCCGGTCCATTCGTCGGCGGCCGTATGGGAGTCGCCGAAATGCATCATGTGGACGGCTTTGGGATCCTGCCCGCTACTCATGCGGGTAAGTTGTTCGAAGACCGGGACCAGCGCGCCGGGTTGAAAGAGAGTGGCGCCGGCGGATTCTTCCAGGTACTGCTCCACCCTTGCGGCGGAGGCGGAGCGGGCGGCGGCCGTGATGCCCGGCGTGGGCTTCGGTTTCTTCTTCGCGGGGGTGGTGGTCTGCGGAAAGAGGGTTCCGGCAAGGCACAGCACGGTGATTGTACGCACCCGGAAACCCATCGTACTTACCAGTGTACAGCGTAGCTGCACGCCGGCTCTCGAAGCAGGCGTGCTGAGATCGCCCCACCACCGGATTAACGTGTCTCGGAATGGCGCCTCTGTGTTTCCCAGAGTCTACCGAGCTGCGACCGCGAGGGAGCGGTCGATGAGCCGAATATTGCAACTCCCTCTTCAGCCCGCCGGACAATGGCACAGGGCGTCCAAAGTGGGGCAGGATGGCATCCCAATGTCACTTACATTGGCCTATGAGCCGTACCCGCATAATTAGTGGGGCGGACGCCCTCGGGGGTGCCCTCTGGGCCCGCCGGCCCCC
>CAZARO010000459.1:0-5157 GCA_964487165.1 uncultured Solibacteraceae bacterium
CGTCCCCAAAATCGGAGACGTCGATCACCAGGGTCACGCCGTCTTTTTCGCAGGTCACTCCCTGCATAGTCTGGAAGCCGTAGAGCAGATATCCTTCGGCGTTGCCATCCATGTACTCGAACAGGTTGTCCTGCGAATAGCTGCGCGCTTTCGCCTGCGCGGTCCAACCGGGCACCAGATTGCAGGCCGGCGCGGCAGCGCTCGCCCCCATGGAAAATGCGAGGCCACACAGGAGCGCCGCCGCACCAGCGTGCATCTTCATGCAAACATCTCCTGCGCGCGCGCCATTTCCCGCGCCACTTTCACACCGTACGGGCAGTTCACCGTGCAACCGGCACAATCCCCGCACTTAGCTTGCACATGCGCCGCGTCGAGCGCCAGATACCGCTCGCGCCCCAGCGCAAACTGGCCGTAACTGTCGGCATAGGTGGCGAAACGCAGCACATCTTGCACCGGCAGGCCTTGCCGGCACTGTCCGGCGCATTCGCCGCACAGGCGGCAGTAGAACGGCTTGATGTGCTCCAGGTGCATGGCGAGAATCTTGTCGTCGGCGGCGCCGAACGGCTGCGACATGGCCTTCAAATTGGCGTCCAGTTGGTCTGTGTCCGTCATGCTGGGGATGGTGGTGCCGATGAGCGGATTGCGCAGCACCCACTTCAAAGCGGCCGTCAGCGCTCCGTCGCGGTGCAGCTTTTCGGCGATCGCCGGAGAGCCGCCCCGTCCGCGCGTACCGCCCGCCATTACCTTCATGCACACGACGCCCTTGCCGGCGTGGGAGGCTTCGGCGATGACATCGTTCATGAACGGTTCCATGGTGAAGTTATACTGCGTCAGGATGACATCGATATTGGGGTTCTTGGCCAGCCAGGGAATCAGCTGCTGTTGCCCTGAGTGGGTGCTCACGCCCGCGAACCGGATCTTGCCTGCCTTCTTGGCGATCTGCTGCGCCTCAATCAGGTCATCGGTGACATCTTCGGGCTTGCTCTTGGCGTGCAGGTACCAGATGTCGACGTGGTCCGTGCCGAGTTCCGACAGGCTCTTGTCGATCTGTTCCAGCGCTTCCTGCTTGGTGCGCCCTTCGGTTTTGGTGGACAAAGTGATCTGGTTGCGCTTGCCTTTGAGGGCCGCCCCCACCATGCGCTCGTTGTTGCCGCCCGAGTAGCTGCGGGCAGTGTCGAAATAGGTGATGCCCAGGTCGGCGGCCCGCGTGATCACGCTTCCATCGGAAGTGATCATGCAGCCGAAACCGAGGCTGGTAACCTTCAGCCCCGTCTTGCCCAGCGTCCGGTACTGGAAAACCGGGGCGCTGGAGGCCGATTGAGGAGCCGGTTGGCTCGATGGCGTGGCCGCCTGCGGAGACTGCCCGGAGGTGTGCGACGCGGAAGCTACGGCGGGCAAAACCAGCCCAGCCGCCAGGAAGTTGCGGCGAGAAGATTCGCGATTCACAATGTCTACCTCACTGTCCGATTGAATTTCAGAGTACAAGTGCCGAAAATCTATTGTAGCTGCGGGCGCGGGCATGTGCAAAGTGAAAAATGACGGGTGGTGATATAGTAGCCCTCAGAAACAGTGACAAAGTGTAAAGGGATCTGTCTGTTGGCGCTGGCGGCAGCTCTCGCAGCCGCCGCCGCGGACGCGCCTGAGCAGCCCCTGCCATTCAGCCATAAGACCCATGCAGGCGCCCTGAAGGTGGCGTGCAAAATGTGCCACACCAATCCCGATCCCGGCGAGACGGAAGGCATTCCCCCGGCCTCCACCTGCATGACGTGCCACTCCGCCATCAAGACCGATAGCCCCGCGATCCGGAAACTGACCGCCTACTTCAACAACCAGCGGCCCATTCCGTGGGTGCGCGTGTACGAAATCCCCGACTACGTGAATTTCAGCCACCGCAGCCACGTGAAAGCTGGCAATACCTGCGAGGACTGTCACGGCAAGGTGGCGGAGAGCGGCCAGTTGTCCCGCGAGGGCGATATTTCCATGGGCGGCTGCCTGAATTGCCACAAGGCGAAAAATGCCGGCACCGATTGCACGTTCTGTCATGACCAGCGCTAGGATAGAGTTTCATGCGTAGAGCAATCCTCGTTTCGATCACGCTGGCGCTATCACCGTTGACGGCTGCCGGCCCTCCGCAGGCCGAGATCTCGAACGGCTCGGTTCGCGCCAAACTGTATTTGCCGGACGCCGCTAACGGCTACTACCGGGCCACTCGCTTCGACTGGTCGGGCGTGATTGCCAGCCTGGAGTTTCAGGGGCACAATTTCTTTGGCGTCTGGTTCCCGCGCTACGATCCCAAAATCAACGACGCCATCACCGGCCCGGTGGAGGAATACCGCACCGGCGAAAGCGCACTGGGATATGCCGATGCCAAGGTGGGCGAAACCTTCGTGCGCATCGGCGTGGGCCTGCTGAAGAAGCCCGCGGAGGCCCGTTTCGGCCAGTTCGAAACGTACGAGATTGTGGACAACGGGAAGTGGGCGGTGAACGCCGCGGCGGACGCGGTGGAATTCACGCAGGTACTTGCCGACCCGGTTTCCGGTTACGCTTACCTCTATAAGAAAACCGTGAGCCTGGCTAAGAACGCACCGCGCCTGATCATCGACCACAGCCTGAAAATCACCGGCAAGAAGACCATCGAGACCAACGTCTACAATCACGGCTTCTTCACGATCGACGGGCAGCCTTCCGGGCCGGATTT
The DNA here is from genome assembly GCA_964487165.1 of uncultured Solibacteraceae bacterium. Lineage (GTDB taxonomy): Bacteria > Acidobacteriota > Terriglobia > Bryobacterales > Bryobacteraceae > PALSA-129. The sequence goes on from CAZARO010000459.1 coordinate 2,699, forward strand.
CACGGTGAAATTCCCCTTCGAAGTCAAGTCGGTGGACGATTTGCACGGCCTGGCGGAGGTGCGCGGCAAGGAACTGCACTATCTGAAGGAACTCGAGCCCGGGGGGCAGAGCGTCCACACCCAGCTGACCGGCTTCGGCGACTCCGCCCGCGACTTCGATTTCCGCGTAGAGAACCGCAAAACCGGCGCCGGCGTACACGTCAGCGGAGATCGCCCGCTGTGGAAGATCGATTTCTGGTCGATTCGCACTACGGTCTGCCCGGAAGAATACATCGATATGAAGATCGAGCCCGGAGAGGAATCTCACTGGCGCATCGCGTATGATTTCTATGTGCTGCCACCGGCGCGGTAGCCGGTCCGGCGGAAAGGAACTCCCATGAAACGACTGTTATTGATTGCCGGTTCGACGGCCGCGGTGGCCGCGTGCTGGTTGATGGCCCAACCCGCGGGCGACCCTTTGTTGCAGGGTTTGCGGGAGGTGGAAGTGGCCTCGGTGGCCGACGCCATGGAGCAACTCTACGGCCAGCAGGCCTTCATGTCGCATGAAATGCGTCCCCTTTCGCCGGCCAAATTCGCCGGACCCGCAGTGACCATTCTGATGAAAAAAGAAGAGCACAAGGAAGGCTCAGCGGCCTCGCAAGGGATGCTGGACGCGATCGATAATGCGCCCCCCGGGTCAGTCTACGTGATGGTGGTGGAAAACGGCGTCGACTACGCGGGTATCGGGGGCTTGATGGCCACCGGCATGAAATATCGCGGCTTCGTGGGCGCGGTGATCGACGGTAGCGTGCGCGACACGCCGCAAATCCGCAAGCTGCAATTCCCGGTGTTCAGCCGCGGCGTGGTGCCTTCCACCACCGTCAATCACTATCGTTTCGCCGGAGTCAACATCCCCGTGACCTGCGCCGGCGTGAAGGTGAACGCCGGCGACATCATCACGGCCGATGAAGACGGCGTGGTGGTGGTACCGAAAGCGCACGCCTCAGAAGTGCTGAAGAAGGCGCAGGATCTGGATAATACCGAGCACACCATGATCCCCTTTATCGAGAAATTCCGCTCCATCAAAGAGGCTGTGGCGAAGTTCGGAAGGATCTGACGAAGGGCTTCGCCTTTTAAATCCTTTCAGGATTTGGAAGTCGGAAGTCAGAAGCGGCCCCTGTGGGTCCGTGAAGTCAGAATGAAGAAACCTGCACCTGCACTCGTTATCCTGGCTTTCCGTGGACGGTTTCAGTGGCTCCCGCTCGAACCTGGGCCTCACTGGAGGACGGGTTCGATAGCTATGGTGACGCTGTTGCTGTGGTAAGGCTTGCCGTCAATTCCCATCACCTGAACTTGTACGGGTACTCCGTCGCCAAACTCCATGGGGACCGGCACACGCACCTGGACGGTGTATACGCCCGCGTGCCCTGGGACTGCGTTCACAGCCTCCACTTCGGCATCCACTCCGCCTAGTTTGACCGACACCGTCGCCGATGAAGCCGCGCCCGTCGCGCCGAAACCGGTTCCCCAAAGCAGAATCTCATCGCCCGGTTGCGCCGGATGTCCCGCCACCTGGGCGTTGCGCGCCATCGCCATCTCCGTCGTGCCGGCGAACGAAACCACCCCTTGAGTTTGCTCCGTAGCGCCCGATCCGAAAATCCACGGAGATGCGCTCTGCATCGCCATGCTCACCGGTTCGCTCACTCCGGATGCGGTCTCCACCGCCACCGCGAGCTGCGTCTCCGGCGACGCGGACGGACACACGAAGTGAACCTCTGTGGACGATGCCGAAAGCACCGGCACGTACTCGCCGTTGACTTTCACTTTCGTCCCACCCAACTCCACAGAGGTGCCGGACGGATCGGTAACCGCCGGCCCCGGTTCCGCCAGCCAACTGCCAGTCAACGTTGCCACCGCGCCGGGGCTGCAGGCGCGCTCGGCAGGCGACAGCGTGGGATCTCCCGCGGTGACTTCCATGGCTACCTGCACCGCGGAGGATCGGCCTATTGCATTCGCTGCCGTAAACGTTACCTTGTACTTACCGCCCTGCGACACCGTGGGGGTCCACTCGAACGCCCCGCTTGCCACATCGAAGATAGCGCCCTCGGGCAGATCGGATGCCGCGAGTTCGACCGGTAACTCCGAAGGATCGGCGGCAGACACGGTGAAACGCAGGGGCGACCCACGTTTGCCTGCCTGGCTACGGGGAGCGATCACGACCGGCTGGGAGCCGGCTGCCACCTGGATCGTATCCTGGACCGCGACAGTGCCTGCCATCGCGGTGACGGTCACGAGTTGCTGCCGCGCGACCGCAGCGGCACTCACATGGAATGTCAGGCGGCTTTGGTTGGCACGCGTCGCAACCGTCGCGGGAACGGTCACCTGCGAACTGCTGCTCGAAAGCTGAATCGGCGCGGCGGTCGAGTTGGCCGCCACCCGCAATTCGCACGTAGCCTGGCCGCCCGCGTCGATGGCGAAAT
>CAZARO010000460.1:0-5157 GCA_964487165.1 uncultured Solibacteraceae bacterium
CCGCAGGGGCCGCTTCTGACTTCAGCATCCTTCCATATCGCGTAGCGATATCCGGGGGCTTTGCCTACGGGTCGGGCCTTGACGCCCGCCTCGCCGTCTGGTACAAAACCCGCAGTGCCCGATTTTCGACTCAGCCGTAGAGGATTCATTCCATTGGTCGGCACAGCCATGGCTGCCGGCCCGTTTCAAGCCACCGCCATCCCGCAACTCGACAACGCCAAGTCCGTCGTCATTCCCACGCACGAATTTGCCGGCCCCAGCGGCGCGCCGTGGATGGAGGAACGCCTCGACTTCCCCGCATCCTGGGACCTCCACGTTATGGACATGGCCGGACACAACAAGCCGGTCCTCACGGCGCAGCAGATCGCAGCGCAGTGCAATGCTCCCATCGGCTCGAAATCGCTGCGTGACCTGGCGGAAGGGAAGAAAACCGTCGCCATCAGTTTTGACGACCTGACCCGCACCACCCCGGCTTATGCGGTCACTCCGTGGCTCATATCGGAGCTGGCCAAAGCCGGCATTCGGGATGAAAACATCCTCTTCATCGGCTCGTTCGGCACACATCGCGCCATGACGCAGGAAGAGGTCGCCCGAAAACTCGGGCCCGACGTCGCCAAAAGATACGCCTGGCTCAATCACGACGTGTTCGACAACGTGAAGCAGGTCGGCACCACCACGCGCGGCAATAAGATCCTGCTGAACCAGACATTCCTCGCCGCCGACCTGAAAATCTGCATCAGCGGCGTCAAGGTACACCAGGACGCCGGATACGGCGGTGGCGCCAAAGCTATTCTCCCCGGCCTCGCCGCGCTGCCTTCGGTCGAGTATAACCACACCCAGATCCTGACTAAGGTGCGTACCACCGGCCCGGTCAGGATATTCAAGAACGACATGCGCCTCGATATGATCGAGGCCGCACGCATGGCCAACGTCGATTACACTCTTCAGATTCTGTATAACGATCGCCTCCGGCCCACGCAAATCTGGGGCGGCGACATAGTGGAGGCGCACCATGCCGCGGTGCGCGTGGCCGCCAAAACGTACTGCACGCCGACCTTCAAGGATGCCGATATCGTGGTGGCAAACGCCTACCCGCAAACCGCGCAGGCCTTCCACGGCGGCCTCTGGATCGATTATTCCCGGCGTCCCGGCGGCACCGGCGTTCTGATCGCGCAACATCCTCTGGGGCTCGACCCGGTCCACTATCTCAATAACCGCCTGGCGGGACGCTCGGGAGCGACACAGTTTGACCTTACCGCGCGGCGCAAGTCCGGCCCCGCTCAGTCGATTCCGGGTAACATGATTATTTACTCGCAGTATCTGACGCAGAATATGAAGAATAACTACCGCAAAGGTACTTACTTCTGCGAGCAATGGTCTGAAGTAATCGCTAAGTTGAAGGAGTTGCATCCCGGCGATCCCAGGGTCGCGGTCTACCCGTATGCCGGCATGCAGCACCAGGAAATCGAGCTCGACGGGTAGCCGGCGGTTGCCGGAAATGGCGCCGCGCGCCACCCGGTTGACATCGCCGCGAGACGGGTTATCATTTTAGTACCCCCCCGAATGAAAAAGTTGAATCATCGTGAATTCTATTCAAAATTCAATCATCCTCGAAACCAATCTCGACGGCGTGGAACGCCACGCCCGCGGCAAGGTGCGCGATGTCTATAGCGTGGACGGCCGACTGCTGATCGTCGCTACAGACCGGATATCGGCCTTCGACTACATCCTTCCCACCGGCATTCCCGACAAGGGCAAGGTCCTGACCCAGCTCTCCATTTTCTGGTTCGATTTTCTCCGCGATCTGACGCCGACGCATTTTCTCACCGCGCAGGTCGACGAATATCCCCAGCCGCTGCCCCAGTTCCGCGACCAACTCGAAGGCCGCTCCATGCTGGTGAAGCGCGCCCGCATGGTCGATATCGAATGCGTGGCGCGCGGCTATATCTCGGGCTCCGGCTGGAAAGAATACCGCCAGCACGGGACGGTGTGCGGCATTCCGTTGCCTGCCGGCCTGCGGGAAAGTGATAAGTTGCCGGAACCGATTTTCACGCCCTCGACGAAAGCGCAGTCCGGCCACGACGAGAACATTTCCTTCGAGCGCGTCGTGTCGTTAATCGGCCAGGACCTCGCCGTCCGCCTGCGCGATCTCACGCTGCAGATTTACACTCGTGCTGCACAGTACGCCGAAACGCGCGGCATCATCATCGCCGATACCAAGTTCGAGTTTGGCTTCGTGGGCGACGAACTGGTGCTGGGCGACGAAGTACTCACACCCGACTCCTCGCGCTTCTGGCCGGCCGAGAGCTACCAGCCCGGCGGCCCGCAGTTTTCCTTCGACAAGCAGTTCGTGCGCGATTACCTGGAATCCATTCACTGGAACAAGCAACCGCCCGCGCCGCCGCTGCCGGAGGAAGTGGCCGTGCACACCAGCGAGAAGTATCGCCAGGCCTACCAGGTTCTCACCGGCCGCGAGCTATGAACTGGCTGGACGTGATTCTGCTGCTGATCATAGGCGCTTCCGTGATCGGCAGCTTTCGCAAGGGTCTCTCGCGCCAGGTGATTCATCTGGCGTCGGTGGTGGCCGCCATTTTGCTGGGCGCCTGGTTTTACGGCCGCGTGGCGGAATATCTCCAGCCGCACGTCAGCTCTCCCATGGCGGCCAAGCTGGGCGGTTTCCTGGTGGTATTCTTCTGCGTAATCTTGTTGGGCGCGCTGGTCAGCTGGACCGTGGGGAAATTTCTGCGTGTAACCGGGCTCTCCTTCGTCGATCATCTTTTGGGCGCGGTCTTCGGCTTACTCCGCGGCACCCTGGTGGCCGTGGCGTTGATCATGGGGGCGATGGCCTTTTCCAAGGACGGTACGCCGCCGCGCGCTATCGTGGAATCGCGCATCGCTCCCTATGTTTCGCGAGCCGCCCGCGTGTTTGCGGCCATGGCCCCGCACGAATTGCGCGAAGGCTTTCGCCAGTCCTACCAGCAAGCCAAAGCCGATTGGGCCCGTACTCTGAGCAACGGCACTCATACCGCACCGGAAGCGGAAAGGAAAGAATGAAACAGGAATTCGATGCCCTGGTAGAGCATCTACTGGCCGGCAATATTTTCTTGGGGCAAGCCATCGAACTGCTGGAGAAGCGCATGATCGAAAGCGCGCTGGAACTGAGTGGCGGCAAGCAGACCGCCGCCAGCAGGCTCCTCGGGATCCATCGCAACACGCTGCAGCGCAAAATGGTGGAATACGAGTTGGGCAACGGCCGCCCGCGGCGCAAACCGGTGGCGCGCGCCGTGCGCACCCGCAAACGGAAACCCGGGGCCGCGTAGTGCTCATGGACCTCCTGATTTTCGACCTCGACGGCACCCTTGTCGATTCCCGGCTGGACCTGGCCAACGCCGTGAACGCCATGCGTAGCCATCTTGGCATGAACACTCTGGACAACGAACGCGTCTATACGTACGTTGGCAACGGAGCTGGTGTACTGGTTCGCCGCTCGCTGGGCGGCGAGCCAACAGATTCCGAGTTTGCGAAAGCGCTGGCGTTCTTCATGGACGATTACGGCGCGCATTGCCTGGATTACACCACGCTCTATCCCGGCGTGCGCCAATCGCTCGACCGTTTCCGCGATGCCGGCAAGCGGATGGCCGTGCTCACCAACAAGCCCACCGCCATGAGCCGCCGCATCCTGGAAGGCCTGGGAGTTGCCGGCCACTTCCTCCAAATCTTCGGCGGCGACAGCTTCGAGCAGAGGAAGCCGCATCCTATCGGCGTGGAGGCGCTCATGCGGGAGGCCGGTGTGGATCACGCGCAGACCATGATGGTGGGCGACAGCTCGGTGGATGTCGCCACGGCGCGCAACGCCGGAATCGCCTGTTGCGGCGTGACGTACGGATTTCAACCGGAGTCGCTGGCCGACCCTGCGCCCGATCTGCTGGTGGACAGGATGGAACAGTTCGCGGACTGGCTGCTGAAGAAATAGCGCCGCGATGTCCAAACGGCGGCCCGGCGCGCGTCATTCGGGTGAAGGAGATTTGCACATGCAATACATGTTGATGATCTATGAAACCGAAGCACCGTCCGGCGTCGGTTCCGCGGAGCGGGAACAACAGATGTCCGCCGCTTATGGCGCCTACATCGAGGCGCTGAATAAGGCGGGCGTGGTGAGGGGAATGAACCGGCTCCGGCTGACGTCGGACGCCACTACGGTGCGCGTCGCCGACGGGAAACCGCAGGTGCTGGATGGTCCCTACGCCGATTCGAAAGAGCAGCTCGGCGGCTATTTTCTGATCGATGTGCCTGACCTGGACGCGGCGATCTCTTGGGCCACCCGTTGTCCGGGCGCCAGTCGCGGCTCCGTGGAGGTGCGTCCCATCTGGGTAATGGGGGCGTGAGCCCGGAAGCGGGCGACCGGGCGCGCAGCACCGCGGACCTGGTCGCTCGCCGCAGCTACGGCAAGCTCATTGCTTTTCTGGTGGCGCGTTCGCGCGACCTGGCGGCGGCCGAAGACGCGCTCTCGGAAGCCTTTGCTTTAGCGCTAAAGGATTGGCCGGCGAAGGGCTGCCCGGCGAACCCGGAAGCGTGGCTGCTGACGGTGGCCCGCCGCAAAATCATTGACGGCCACCGCGGCCGGCGCCGGGACGAAATCGCCATGGCGCAATTGCAAATCCTGGCCGAAGGGCTGGACACCGCCTCGACTGTCATGGAAATTCCCGATCAGCGGCTGGCTCTGATGTTCGCTTGCGCGCACCCGGCCATCGACGGCGGCATTCGCGCACCTCTCATTCTGCAAACGATTCTGGGGCTGGATGCCAAGACCATCGCGACGGCGTTTCTGGCGTCGCCGGTAGCCGTCAGCAAGCGCCTGGTGCGCGCCAAGGAGAAGATCCGGCAGGCCGGCATTCCCTTCCGCATCCCGGAGCGCGAAGAGCTTCCCCAACGGCTGGGCGCGGTGCTCGACGCCATCTACGCCGCCTTTAGCGAAGGCTGGACCGACCCGGAAGGCACCGACGCCATCCGCCGCGATCTTACCTGGGAAGCGCTGTTCCTGGCCCGCCTGGCCACCGAACTGCTACCGGACGAGCCCGAGGCGCTGGGTCTGCTGGCCCTGATGTTGTACGCTCATGCCCGCCGCCGCGCACGCCGGCAGGCGCATGGGGAGTACGT
>CAZARO010000461.1:0-5156 GCA_964487165.1 uncultured Solibacteraceae bacterium
AATGTAAGTGACATTGGGATGGCATCCTGCGGCCGATTGGCAATCGGCCTTCCCCAGTATTGCCGGTGCGAACGGGTGGGTCACCAACCCACCGCAGGTTGCCAACTGTTCCCAACCTGCCCCACTTAGCTTCTCAAAGTTCTAGACATGAATAGCGTCGATCGCCGCTCACCTCGCCGCTGCGGGCGCCACCACATATATATATTCCAGAACGTCGCGCCCGGTGTTCTCCACGTTGTGCCTGGTAGCCGGGGGATTATAGACCAACTGCGGCGCCGCGAAACTGCGTCTGGCCTGTCCTTCTATAAGCGCGTCGCCACCGCCGTGCAGGACGATCAAAGACTCCTCATTTTGCACGGTGGAATGCCACCCCACCGATTCGCCCGGCTTCAGGCGGACGAAACCGCTGCGCATCCCAGCTGTCTGGGGCGCACCGTTCAGCAGGCGCAGTCTTTACCGGCGCACTCGACACCCAGCACCAAGGCCTGGCGGGGCGGCGCTGGAGATGCCAGCGGACTCAGTCCGCAGAACAACACTGCCAGCGTTCTCACCGAACGAAGTCCCACGGAGGGTTTCATCGTGGTTTCTCCACCGCTGGAGCCAGCCGCAGCGGCTCTCCGCCCGAGCGGCCGACGATCACTTCGCTCGCCATCCCCAGGAACAGGCCGTGCTCCATCACCCCCACCATGGAATCCAGCCGCTGCTGCAAAGCGCGCGCGGATTCCAGGGACTGGAACCGGCAATCCAGAATAAGGTGGCCGCCATCGGTGACGAATGGCTCTCCGGCTGGGTTCAGCCTCAGGGTCCACTCCGCGCCGATCGAGTTCAGCCGCCGCGCCGTAGTCTGCCAGCCGAAGGGCGCCACTTCAACCGGAATCGGCCGGGCCTTTTCGCCCAGGCGGCCCACCAACTTGTCTTCGTCGGCCACGATCACCAGGCGCTTGCTCACTGTAGCCACTAGTTTTTCGCGCAGTAGCGCGCCGCCCAGCCCCTTTACCAGGTCGAGCGATTCGCGGGCGATTTCGTCGGCCCCGTCGATAGTCAGGTCGATACTCCCGTGTTCCGCCAGTGTAGTGAGCGGGATGCCTAGAGCGCGCGCCTTCTCGGCGGTCTTTTCGGAAGTGGGGATACCCAGGATGCGCAGCCCTTGCGCCGTTCGCCTCCCGACAGCCTCAACTGCCAGCGAAGCCGTCGACCCGCTGCCCAGCCCCACGACCATCCCGTCTTCAATCAGTTTCACCGCGGCCTCGGCCGCCGCCAGCTTTCTTGTGTCGACATTTGCCATAACTTTCGCGCCGTTTCTTAAGGTACAACGGGTGGCGCGCAAATGCGAGGTCAACCTGGGGGGTGTCATCGAGGGGCAACTTGTCACGGGAAATTCCTGCAAATCGTTGATTCTGCAACAAGCCGGCTTGCGAGAGTTGACGCGTGTCCTACCGACCGCAGCCTCCGCGCGGCCGAGAAGGTATCCGCCGGTGGTCCCGATTTGTAAAAAAACGTGGATTTCTTCACTTTGCATGGCGCATTTTTGCCCCAAATTGCGCATTTGTAAATGAGGCGTGCCGCCCGCGCGGCGGAATCGTGGCCCGCGGCAGAACCGTCGCCGTCATTGAAGCTTCACATTTGTAGTAGTACTGGGCGATCGGCGCCAGGACGAGAGACCTGCGAAAAAAGCAGCGGGAATCCGGTCCATTCGGGGATATAGTAAGGAAGACCATGTTCCTTAGAATTGCGATTGTGCTGGCGATGCTCGCCCCATTGGCGAACGCGGCGGAATTGAGCATGGAGCAGGGAACTGTGTCGGCAGGCAAGCCGGCATCGCTGGGCATGAAACTGGCTGGCGCCGCGGACGCTCTGACGGGGATTCAATTCGATCTGGAATATGACGCCGCATCCCTGGATGTCACCGTGGAAACCGGGCCGGTGGCAAAGGACGCATCCAAGAACCTGCAATCGGCGCGCTTGCAGCCAGGCAAGATAAGGGTATTGATCATCGGCTACAACAGGAATACTATTTCTGATGGCGTCTTGGCCATTGTCCATGTATCTTACAAGGGAACCGAGACCGGAAAGGCCTTCCCGGTCCATATTACAGCGTCGTCAGGGACTAATGCGAAGGCCGAGGCAATCGCAGTAACGGCCAAAGATGGCAGTGTCCGGGTGGAAAAATGAAGTAGCATCGTGGCCGTGGTCGGAGAAGTATGAATCGATCCTATTTAGGGCGGCCCGCGGGCGGTAACCCAAATAGGTAGGCCACGGTGTTTGACAAGAATGGTATATTGGATGGCGATGTTTGGCCGCTCCCTCCGTCTTGTTAGAGCGGAGGAAGCTGGCGACCATAGGCAGTTGGATGGCGAAGTAAGGCTTTAGATCGGAGGGATTGCAGTGACTCAATTGACACGCACGGCATTGTTGTTGGGTATAGCGGGGACCCTGGCGGCTCAAGGTACGCTGTCGTTTGGAGAAATAACGGCGGTTACCCCCGCAACGACTCCGCCCACCTACGTGGTGAATGTAATCCTGACGACATCGGGAACCGCTGCCGGGGCGCAGTTCGATTTGAATTACGACCCCACACAACTCAACGTGGTTGTCGGCCTTGGCCCCAGTGCCACCGCGGCTTCGGAGCAACTTTCTACGGTCATGCTGACGGCCTCGCTCAGTAACCCGTTTTGCGCCACTACGCCGTGCGTCCAGCCGCAGAACAACGGCCCCGGACAGCGCGTCATCATCACCGGCTGCTGTTCCGCTAACCAGACGAGTGGCACGGCGTCGGTTACCGCGAACGTCATGGGTGACGGCTCGATTGCGACCCTGACCGTGCAAGCCACCGCTACTGCGACGACCACGGGGCAGAAGTTGACGATACTCCCCGGATACTTGGGGGCGACCACCGCCGGGGGGCAAAATGTTCCTGCGAAGGCCATTACTCTGACCCTCGGCGCCGGGTCGAGCGACCACGGCTCGACCGGAATACTGAACTTGTACCCGACTTATCTGGTAGGTGGCGTTTATCCCAGCACGTCGGACTCGGCGCCAAATTTCGGCAGCGGCAGTCTGACGCTCAACGATTTGATTCTTGAGCTTTTCGCGGTGAATAACGTCCCGGGCTACGCGCCGGCTTGCGGCTCGGACCGCTTTGACGCTATGGACACTTACCCGTTGGACACGGCGACCGCTCGCGGCGGTGCGCAAAATGGCACGCTGAACCTTAACGATCTGATCGTGGAACTGTTCCGGGTGAACAAGCTGCCGGGCTATCTTACCTTGCCCGTGCGCATCTCCGCCCCTTACACTTGTTCGTCGAGCGTCAACCCGGGTACTGCGGGTGTCACTCGTCAGGCTCGCACCATAACTCAGCGGGAAACGGAAGCCACGCTTGTGGTCGGCGCCGCGGAATCAACCGGGTCTGGCCAAGAGCGCGTTCCGGTGTATGTGCGCGGGGGCCGTAATTTGGCTCGCGTGGGAGTCACTTTCGGCCTTGGCGACCAACAATCGCAGTTGCGGTTTCAAGCCGCGAGCGTGGCGCCTTCCCTGGTGCAGGACAGCCAGTTGGGGATCGTAGCGGCAGCATGGTTGCAGGGGCTCGACGTCACTGCGGGACAGCAGTTTCTCCTGGGTTATGTCACGGGGCCGTCTGGATTCGCCGCGAACCTAAAGGTTTTTGGCGCCTCAGCCAGCGGTCTGGATGATTTCCGGGAAGTCGGCCTGGACGTCTCGGGCGCATCGGTGGCGCGGCAGTAGTTTGGCAAGGATCTAGCGTTGGCTAGCTGCATTTCGGAGGAATCATAAAGTGTTTCTGAAAAATCGCTTGTGCCAGTTTGGGCTTCTTGTAAGCCTGTCTATTGCGGCCCCGCTCTGGGGTCAGAATACCATCACCCTCCAAAGCTGCCCCGGTTCGGTTGCGCCGGGAGGGAATGCGATCTGCCAGGTATTCCTGAATCTCCAGGGCGCCGCGACGGTCGACAGCCTCACCTTCGCTGTTTCCGTGACGGCCAACAGTCCGGCGCCGGCTCCGACGGCAAACATGAAGTTTAAGGACTTTACCGCGGATGGTTCCGGCAGTGCTCCCGGCGCTACTCCCACGGCGATCGCTCCCTTATGGGTAGGCATGAACCCGGCGCTTACCGGAAGCTCGGAGATCGCTACCATCCAATTCACCGCGCCATCCACCGCGAGCGGCGGAAGCTACACTCTGCAATTCACCAATGTCTCGGCGAATGTCGGCGGGCTCGGTACGGCCGCCGTGCCGGTGAGCCTGGGAAGTTCGGTAACGATTCCGGTCGCCACCGTTTTGACCATTTCGGCGCCGGCAGCGGCCGCGCTGACTCCACAGGCGACGGCGGGCTCGCCCTACACCAACAGCTCCTTCGCCGTATCCGGAGGCACCGCTCCTTTTACCTGGACCGCCACCGGCCTGCCGACTGGGTTGAGCATGAGTTCGGCCGGCGTCATCAGCGGAACGCCCGCTGCCGCCGGCACCTCCAGCAGCATCAACGTGACCGTCAAGGACAGCGAAAGCCCGGCGGTGTCGGCAACGGGGCTATCGCCCTATTCCCTGGTTGTGAACGCTGCCCTGTCAGCCTTGGCCCCTACCAAGTTACCGGTCGGCACGGCGAACTCGGCGTACTCACAGGCCATCTCGGTAACAGGCGGCACAGGACCATATACGTGGACGGTCACGGGTTTGCCGGCCGGCGTGACCCCCACCACCAGCACCACCAATTCCATCACCATCAGCGGTACACCGACAGGAGCTGCCACTGCCAGTGTGAAGGTGACGGTGACTGACGCCAACACCGCCACTTCGTCTACCACCTATACTCTTACGATTTCCGGCCCGCTGTCACTGGCTCCCGCGAGCGGCCCCCTTCCGCCCGGCACGGTGGGTACTGCGTACACAACCGGCACCACTTTAGCGGCAGGGGGAGGCACAGCTCCTTATACCTACTCGATCACTGGCGGGACCTTGCCGGGCGGACTGAGCATCAGTGCGACTACCGGCGTCATCAGCGGCACGCCCACCACCGCCGGTAGCTTCACCGGTATTCAAGTGACGGTGAAAGACAGCGCCAACGGCACAGCGGCACAAACGTACAGCATACTGGTCAATCCGGCGATCGTCGTCACCACGGTACCCACTTCGCTTCCGAATG
>CAZARO010000462.1:0-1588 GCA_964487165.1 uncultured Solibacteraceae bacterium
ATTTGAACGGTACCGAGAACGTTTGCGCATTGCTTGCGGAATTGTCCGCTTCCTGCACAAACGAGATGGGGCTCATCGGCGTCACCGTCAGCGTCAGGGTGGCGCTGCCGGTACCGCCGTTGTTGGTGGCGCTTATTGTCACCGTCGAGGTTCCCGGCGCCGTCGCGGTCCCCGAGATCAACCCCGATCCGCTGTCGACGGTCAGCCCCGTGGGCAATCCGGTAGCGCCGTAGCTGGAGGGCGAGTTGGTGGCGGTGATCTGATAAGAGAAGGCGCTGCCGGCCGGCCCGACCGCCATGTCGGAACTCGTGATTACCGGCGCCGACACCTGAGCCACCGTCAGGGTCAGGGTAGCGGTACCCGTACCGCCGCTGTTGGTGGCGCTCACTGTCACGGTCGAAGTTCCCGGCCCCGTGGGGGTCCCGGAGATCAACCCGGCTCCGCTGTCGACCGTCAGTCCCGCCGGCAACCCCGAGGCGCCGAAACTGGTGGGCGAATTGGTGGCCGTGATCTGGTAAGCGAAGGCACTTTCCGCCGTCCCGTTGGCCGAGCTGGCGCTGGTGATCGATGGAGGCAGCGGGGCCACCGTCAGCGTCAGGGTGGCGGTGCCCGTACCGCCGCCATTGATGGCGCTGAGGGTAACCGTGTATGTTCCCGGCCCGGCGGGCGTCCCGGAGATGACCCCCGTGCCGCTGTTGACCGTTAGTCCTGAGGGCAGTCCCGTGGCGCCGTAGCTCGAGGGCGAGCCGGTGGCCGTGATCTGATAGGAGAACGCGCTCCCCACCGTTCCATTGGCCGTGCTTGCGCTGGTGATCGTCGGCGCCGCCGCCGGGTTCACCATCACGTTTACGGTGGTGCTACCGGTACCGCCGCTGTTGGTGGCGCTCACCGTCACGGTCGTGTTTCCCGCCGCTGTGGGGGTTCCCGAAATTGCCCCCGTGCCAGTGTTGACCGTCAGCCCCGACGGCAGCCCGCTAGCTCCGTAACTCGTCGGCGAATTACTGGCGGTGATCTGATAAGAGAAAGCGATCCCTACTTTTCCATTGGCCGTGGTCGCGCTGGTGATCGCCGGTGCCGCCGGGTTCACCGTCAGGGTCAGGGTGGTGCTGCCTGTGCCGCCGCTGTTGGTCGCGCTTACACTCACCGTCGATGTTGCTGCCGCCGCGGGGGTTCCGGAGATCACTCCCGTGCCGGTGTTCACCGTCAGCCCGGCCGGCAATCCCGTGGCGCCGTAGCTGGTCGGCGAGTTCGTGGCCGTGATCTGATATGAGAAGGCGCTCCCGGCAGTCCCGCTGGCGGTGGTGGCGCTGGTGATCGCGGGTGCCGCCGCCGTCACCGTCAGTATCGTCGATCCCACGATAGACCCCGAGGTCGCGCCGATCGAACTCGTTCCTACTGCAACGGCCGTCGCCAACCCTCCTGTGCCGATCGTGGCCGTGGTCGTTGTTCCCGATGCCCACGTCACGGACGATGTCAGATTCTGCGTGCTGGTGTCGCTGTAAGTCCCGGTGGCCGTGAACTGCTGCGTCGCACCTTTGGTAATCGACGGACTCGCCGGCGTCACCGCGATCGACTGCAGAGACGCCGC
>CAZARO010000462.1:1688-5152 GCA_964487165.1 uncultured Solibacteraceae bacterium
CGGTGCTAATGGTCGCCGTCGACGTCGTTCCCGACGCCCACGTCACGGACGACGTCAGATTCTGCGTGCTGGTGTCGCTATAGGTCCCGGTGGCCGTGAACTGCTGCGTCGCACCTTTGGTAATCGACGGACTTGTCGGCGTCACCGCAATCGACTGCAGGGACGCCACCGTTAGCGTCAGCGGAGTGCTGCCCGTTCCTCCGCTGTTCGTGGCGCTCACCGTCACTGGGAAGACTCCCGCCGCCGTGGGGGTCCCTGAAATCAAACCCGAAGTGCTGCTGACTGTCAGTCCCGTCGGCAAACCCGTAGCGCCATAACTCGTGGGCGAGTTGGTAGCCGTGATCTGATACGAGAAGGCACTACCCACTTTTCCGCTGGCCGTGCCACTGCTGGTGATCGACGGCGCCGCCAGAATCACGCTAATGGTCCCCCCGGTGCCCGTCATGTCCGCATCGGTTCCATTGGGTAACGATGCGTATACGCCGCTTATCGTCAGCGAATCCGGGGATGCGGTGCTGGTCGCGGAGAGGGTAGCGGTGAACACGGCGACCACTCCGCTAGTCAGCGCGGTAGCGTTCACTCCCGAGGCCACACAAATCAAGGTTCCGACGCCGGGGTTGCAAGTGAGTGCATTCCCGACCGCTGTTAGAACCGTGCCCGGGGCCGCAGTGAGGGAAGTGATGGCCGTGGTGGAGTAACTAATGGTCCACTGCATAGCAGCGGGCGCGTTGCTACCAACGTTCAGTGAGAGATTCAGCGGGAGGGAGCTACCCTGTACGGCCGAACCCGACGCCAAACTCAAAGATGGGGCCTGAGCATAGGCACAACGGCCCAACAATAGTACCAGCGGAAGGATGATCTGGTACTTTCTGCGTTTTTCCGAGGCCATTCAAAACGAATGCTAACGTTACCACAAGTACCAATACAAGTTATACATGGTTATACTGATCAACCTTATCTTTTGGCTGGAGGAATTCCTGTAAGCAAATATAAACCAATGATTTACAAGATCTAAATGCAGTGAAACAGGAAAGTCAAAGGGGCGTAGGCAGTCTTGTAAAATCGTCACGGGTCTAAGTTCTAGTACTGCTATCTGGGGACAGCATTTGGATATGGACTTATGTTCATCGAGTAGGTTGGGGGAAGACTAAACCTAATATTCAATTCTCCAGCAGCGCCTGGCCGCCGTTCACAGCCACGGGCGCACTACTTTGGGTGGTGATGGCCCAGACTGCCAGCTCGGTACGATTGCTGGCCCCCACTTTTCGGAATATCCGGTTCAGGTATTCCTTAACGGTCCCTTCCGTGAGGTGCAACTCGTAGGCTATTTCTTTGTTGAGCTTGGCTTTACATATGAGTTGGACAACCTGCCTCTCGCGAAAGCTGAGCGTCGGGCTGAGGGGCTTCTTAGCGTCCTTTGGGGCGGCGCAGTTCGGACAGACTCGTTTGCCGCTTTCCCCACGGAATTCCTTCCCGCATCGAAAACAGTTTCGCAATTGTTTAAATTCAACGATGGTCGTCACGAGTTTGAAGCTCCATTCCAATTCACTGAGTTGACCCTACAGCCGGCGCTGACACGGACGCTCAGCGCCCGCCCCTTCAATCGAAGGGTGGCACTGTAGCCTGCACATTACATATCGGCGGGGTTGGCGAAAGCTTACAATTAGGTCGCAGCGCTCCGCAGTTTATCGCACAAATATTCCCCACCAGGGTTCTGTCTGAGAGGGGCACCTCCAGCAGTTCGGATGCCGTTAATTAAGTTGTTTTTTATCTATTATTTGTATGCGGTCGTGGGTGTAAGATTTTCGCAGGTAGGTGTTTTCTGCCAACTGGTCTTAGGAAGAAAGGAACCGGTTCCCGGAGCTTCCCGGAAGCCCGCTGTTTACTGCGGGACGACCACCGTGTCGCCAGGCAGCAGGACGATGTTCTGGTCCATGCGTTCGCCCCGGAGCACTTCTTTGTAGTTGAATTCCAGGCGATACTCCCGGCCGTTTTCCGTGCGCAGAATGTAGATCTTGGTCTTCTTGGCGTAATCGGTCAGGCCGCCTGCCTCGCTGAGAGCCTGCATGACGGTCATCCCATAGGTGTAGGGAAGAGTTCCTTCTTTTCGCACCGCGCCCACCAGATAGATTTTCTTGCTCGTCGGGAGAGTGACCACCACCGTTACGATGGGATCCGTAACAAATTTTCCCAGCGCGGCCGCGATCGTCGCTTCCGCTTGCCTCGGCGTCAGGCCGGCCACCGAAACCTCTTTGATGAGTGGGATGGCAATTTTCCCGTCTGACCGCACCACCTGCGTCGGCACGGACAACTCCGGTTGCTCCCAGACGGAGATCTGCAGAGTGTCGCCAGAGCCGATCTCATAATCGTCCGATGCGCCTCGCGACGTCGACTCTCCCGCCGGCGGAGCAACCGACTTTTTCGGGACAGCGGCCGCAGCCGCAACCGGGTCCAACCGCGGCGCTTCAAAGGAAGCTATCGGGGCTGCTTGCGGAGTCGCCGCCAGAGCCGCCGGGGCCACGGGAGCCTCCGGCACGGGCTTGCCGCTCTTGTCGTAATCGATGGCCTTCTCGACAACCGACTCCGGCCACCCTATCGCCGCGGCCTGCTTTTGGATCTTGGCTTCCGATTCGCCTTTTTGTCTGGCATCGTGAACGTATTGGATCAGTTCCCTGGGCGGAATCTGATCGCCCTGCGCCCGGCAGACACCCGAGAACCCCAGGATCGCTAGCAGGACTGCCGCGCCGGATTTTGATTGAAATGTCGATCTAACCACTGCTTTAAGCCACCAACTTCGGGCATTATCGCAGGTTGCACGTTCAATACCAAGCACGCAAGCCCATTAGCAGGGATTTCAGCGCGCTCCCATTTTATGCCGCAGCCGTTGAAAATCGTGAAAGAGTTGGAACTTTTCACAATGTTTCGCACAGGATCTAGCCTTTTTTTCCAAGGAGTTGCCATTAGTTGAACCGCGGCTGCCCATCCCCAGGTCGGCGGTCAAATTGCAACATCGCACCCGCCAGGCTACGGGCGTATGGTTGTAGAATACCGAATGGCTTAGAAAATGAAAAAGTACTTCTGGAATGGTCTGCTCCCCGTGGGGCTCTGCCTTTCGCTGACTGTCAGCGGATTGCTCCCGGCGGCATTTGCGCAGGACGCCACCCCGCGAATCGGCATTGTCGTGGTGGAAGGAGAAGGGGCCACCATCGCCGTCCGTCAGCGCCCCTCGAAAGATCCCGCCGTCAGGGTCGAAGATGACGACCATCAACCTCTGCCCAACGTGGTGGTGGTATTTACGCTGCCCCTCTCCGGCCCGAGCGGCGAGTTCGCCAACGGCTCCAAGACACTGACCGTGCTGACCGACAAGAGCGGCCTCGCGGCGGCTCGCGGGATCAGGGCCAACGAAATCCCCGGCAAGCTTCAAATCTACGTCACGGCGTCTTCGCACGGCCTGCGCGCCAGAA
>CAZARO010000463.1:0-5147 GCA_964487165.1 uncultured Solibacteraceae bacterium
GATGCCGCGATGGCTGGAGTCCGCCCACTTGTCGTAAAGCGGCTGCATTTCGTGACAGCCGGTGCAGCGCCGGCCGTTGCCGGTTTCGAAATAGAAGCTCGCGGCCGGCACGGTGACGAGCACCGCCGCGGCCACTAGACCCGCTCCGAGGATGAACTTCGTTGCCACGTTTTTCACGACACCACCTTCGATCCCTTCCAGGCGCGCAGCAGGTTGGATGAAGCGCGATAGGCATTCGCCAGGATGGTGAGGGCCGGATTAAACCCGCCGTTGGTCACGTGTACGCTGGCATCGATCACGTAAATGTTGTCCACATCGTGAAGCTGGCAATCGCGGTTCACCACCGACAATTTCGGGTCGTTCCCCATGCGGCAGGTGCCGGCCTGGTGCTGGCCGCCGCTGAGGCCCGGGCCGGGAACGCGAGTCCAGGTGCGCGTCGCGCC
Source organism: uncultured Solibacteraceae bacterium (assembly GCA_964487165.1). Taxonomy (GTDB): domain Bacteria; phylum Acidobacteriota; class Terriglobia; order Bryobacterales; family Bryobacteraceae; genus PALSA-129. The sequence goes on from CAZARO010000463.1 coordinate 444, forward strand.
GGCTTCTTTCAGCCACGCTTCGGCTTTGCTTGCCAGGAATTTTCCGGTCTCAATGGTGTGCGGGTGCCGGCCTCCGGAAAGCCGTGCCACCGGAATGCCCCACGCGTCCTTCACTTTCGGATCCACCTGCACGCGCGCATCGAATACCGGCAGCTCCTGCACCGGGCCGAAAATCACCACCGTGCGCTTATAGTATTGGCGGATGAACTCCTTCTGCTCGGCCCCCCAGCGCGGCACCCACGGGGGCATCGACGTCACGAAATGATAGGGGAGCCGGATGAATTCGTTGGCCAGCATTCCACCACCCGCGAACCCGGGGTTGCCGTGGTTGTAATCGCAGATGGCGATGGAAGCGCCGGGGCCGATATCGTCGAAGGTATCGAAATCGAAGATGCCGTTGGCGCCGGAATAGGAGTGGCCCTGAAGATTTCGTCCCACCCAGTCGCTGCGGTTGCCCAGGCCGGTGGGGAACAAAGGGTGTCGCGTGTTCAAGAGCAGGCGGGCGGATTCCACCGCGCCGGCGCTGACGATGACCAGGTCGGCAGTTTGCTGCTGCGGGCGATTGTCGGCATCGAAATAGGCGACGCCCGTGGCTCTTCCCGCGCTATCCAGCAGGATTTCGCGCGTCATGCACTCCGTGCGGAGCTCGCAATTGCCGGTGGCGAGGGCCGTGGGGATGACGGTGTTGTGGGTGCCGGTGCGCGCGCTCAGCTCGCAGGCGAAGCCCACGCACCAGCGGCAGCGCATGCAGGATCGCCGTCCGTTATAGGGAACGGAATTGCGTAGCATGGGAATGTGGAACGGGTGCAGCCCCAGGCGGCGGGCGGCCGGTTCGAGGATGGCGTGTTCCCTGCCAGGCGGCAGCGGCGGCATGGGTAGCGGCTTGCGGCGGGGAGCTTTGAAAATGTTGCCGCTGTCGTCGCCGGAGACGCCCATTTCCCATTCGGCCTTTTCGTAGAAAGGCTCCAGGTCGTCGTAGGCGATGGGCCAGTCTTCCAGCGTGCTGCCGGGCACGGCGCCATAAGTGGAGCGCATGCGGAAATCCTTCTCCAGGTAGCGCCAGGCTTGCGCCCCGTAACTGAAAGTTCCGCCGCCCACGCAGGCCGCGTTATTGCTGTACCCGCCATCGCTCGGGGGCACGACGGTCTCGCGGCCCTGCGCATCCACCACCACGCGCGGATTACGCTCGTCGTCGGGGCCGAAGCTGGCGCCCAGCACCGAGGTGCGCTGATTGTGCAGATCGTCCTTACGGCAATCGGCGGCGGAATACCACTTGCCGCGCTCCAGCAGGACCACGCTCAAGCCCGCCGACGCCAGCTCCTTGGCCACTACGCCGCCGCCCGCTCCGGCGCCCACGATTACCGCGTTCACGTGTTTCATATGCCCTCGTAGTGCTGGCGCCCGCGCACCGGCGGGAACGCCAGCCCGACCATTTTCCAACTGACGCGATTGCGATTTCCGCCGTGGCGCGGGTCGCCATAGAAGCCCTGGCGGGTGTGGGCCAGGATGAGGTCAAAGAACGGCCGGGAGGTCTGTTCGATGGCGCGCAGCACGGCCGTTTGCCGGTCGGGCGATAAGTCCGCGAACGGCTGGCCGAACTTCGCGCGGCTGGCGGAATCCACTCCGGCGAGTCCATTGCGATACGCCTGGCGGTGTTTGCGGAAGGCCTTGGTAAGTTGAATATCGATGTAGCTGACCACGCCGGCGAATTTCGCTCCGGGGTCGCGGTCGGCGGGGATAAGCTGCTCGCTGATGGCGTCCACCGTGCGTGCCTCCGCGGGCGTGAAAAAGCGCCATTCGCTAGCGGCCCCGCTGCGTGCGCAGCCAATCCACGAACCAGCGACGGCGGCGGATACTCCTGCTGCCAAAATTGTGCGGCGGCGCATTTCAGGCTCCCTTCGGTGGTTGATAATTAAAAGATCAGTTTATCTGAAATATAGGCGAAATGGGACCACCACGCTCCTCCCGGCTTAAATAGTCCCGAAGCGGATCCCAAGTCTATTGAAATCAAACGAGTTAGCGAGGTCGCGGGGGACCAAATGAGTCGAGGGTTCCCGGGTCGCCCGCTGAAGCCGGCCGGCACGCTGATGCTCGCCCAGCTAAGGCGCGGCAGCCCCCTATTCCATTTGGAGCCGCTTATACGCCGCGGGAGGTGGGCGCAGCCCTAGCCCCGCTATTGCACCTCAATCACGACGGTGCGCCGAGCGGTCGCGCGGCCCTGCGCGGCCGTCACCGTGACCTCATACATTCCCGAACCGAAGCCGCTGAATGGAATCCCGCTCAAGACCCGAACCGAGCCGTCAGCCTCGGCCGCAGGCAGACCTGGGTGCACGGAGCTCACCACCGCGCCATTCTGGGACACGTCAATCCGCACGTCCGCACTCGGACCCGCGCCAGGGTAAAGCACGAAATAAACGGCCGCTGTCCCATTCGACTTCAAGACCGTTGCCTCCATCTCCGGCGTGATCTTGCCGCCGGAGAACTCGAGCGGGTCCATCGCGTCGCGATCCTCGGGGTTCGGCTGAACGCTCCGCGCCAACACCAGGTCGCTCAGCATCCCGGCCGAAGGCACCACCAGGGAAATCTTGCGTGTACTGGCAGCGTCGCCGTCCACGTCGTCCGCCACGGCCTCCAGGTGATACCGGCCCGGAGGCAGCGTTAGCGGCAGCGAAACGGTGGCCTCGCCGCGTTCAAACTCCGGCCGCTTGGCTGCGGGCGCTTGAAACCTGAGGTCGCGCGAAATCTTGCTTACCACCTGATCCTGTTCATCTTTCACCAAGGCCAGAAAAGCCACGTGGACATGAAACAACTGGGAGTTCCCGGTGAAATGCAGCTGCCTGGCGGGGACCGAGAATACGGCGCGGCATTCGGTTTGACGGGCAGCGGCTCGAAAGGTCAGGACTCCGGCATGGAAATCGAAAGCGTGTGGCGGGGGCTGCTTGCCCAGCGCCGTCAACGCGTCGAACTCGAACGGCGCAAGCACTTCTCCGTTGAGCTCGGGCAGTGCGAAGTAGCCATTTCGGCCTTGCACGCGGACACCAGGCTTATGAACGCGAACTTCGATCGCGCGGAAATGGCCGTCGTAACTCGCAGACGTGGGCGCATATGAGACTTCATAGTGGGCGCGCACCTCTTCCATCACGTGCCGGAGCGGCACGCGCGCGTCGTTAGTATCGGAGATCGCGAATCCTCCGGTCTCTTCCGCCAGGTTGCGCAGGTTTTCCGAAAAGTCGGTGGGCCTGGCGCCTGGGCTGGCGTCGGCGAGACTGATTGCCTGACTTATCCTGCTTGCCGTCTTGACCCGGGACGAAGCGTCGAGCCCGCTCGGGTCCACGGTATAGAAGGCAATGTTGGCGCGGTTGGCGGCGCTCACGACGGCGCGGAGGCGTTCCGGCTGATCGGGCGGAACGATCAAACCAGGGGAAAAATAAAGGACGGTCTTCCGTCCGGGGAGCTGCGCCTGCGCGGCAATCAACTGCTGCAGCGCGTCAATCGACAGGTTGCCTGCCTGGTCAACGAGGATCTTAAGCGTCATCCGCGCCATACGGCGTTCGACCGGCCCGAAATGCGCTCCCGCTTCGGTAGGGCCCCGCTCCTCGGCGGAGCCCGGCCGGATGGGCTGGAACTGGTCAGGGTTGCCGGCCAGCCGGTTGAGCTTCGCTACCTCCGCTTCCAGGTCCTTGGCGAACTGCTGGTAGGCGCCGCCCATCGCGCGGTCGACCGCACGGTTCAGAATGTCGACATCGTTAGTGTACTGTTGCAGCAATGCCAGGCGGTGGTTGAGAGTAAACACGCCCACGAAAGTGTCCGCGTCGACCTCATTCGCCAGAAAATCCTTCGCGGCTTGCGTTGCCTCCCTCCGGCTTTCGGGACCTACCGCCTCAAAAACGAGCGACACCAGGTTGATCTCCCGAAGCGGCGCCGCCAGGGTGGGGCCTGCCGGCGCACGCACGGGCTCATTCTGGCGGGCCGACTCGTTCCGCCCGCCAACGTAACGAAAACTCCGCAGGGTCTGCGGCACGCCGTCTTCCAGGACTTCTATGTCCTCCGCGCGCAGGTTCGTGAGGAGCTTTTGATGTTTGTCACGCGCGATGAAGTCAAGTAAGACTTCCTGTGTGGTGGAGCGTAAAACGGTCTGAGAGTTCCCCGGCTGATTCTGTTGAGCAGGTTGGGCGGAGACAGCGACAGCAACGAGCATCGCGATGGCGAAACGCGGCGTAGGCCCCTCCTAATGGGAGTATAGCTCGCCAAGATAATGTTGAACACAGGGTACTATCCCGCCCGATATAAGTTGCTGAGACAGTTCCCCGTGCCGCAACACTAGACGGGTAAATGCCCGCCCACCCTCCTTTGCCCGCCAGCGAATATCGGCCCGCTATCGATGGTTTGCGGGCCGTAGCCGTACTGGCGGTAATGCTGTTTCATTTGAATCGCCCCTGGCTGCCGGGGGGATTTGCCGGAGTCGATATCTTCTTCGTCATCTCCGGCTATCTGATTACTTCCGTCATTCTGCGGGACTGCGAGCGCCACCAATTCAACTTTGGACGCTTCTATCAGCGGCGCATCGCTCGCCTGCTGCCGGCATTCTTTGCGGCGGCGCTGGCCACGCTCCTCGGGGCGGCCCTCATTTACTCCCCTCAGGATCTGGCCTCCACGGGCGCAACTCTTTCCGCGGCGGTCGCCTCCATCGCAAACTTGAAGTTC
>CAZARO010000464.1:0-5134 GCA_964487165.1 uncultured Solibacteraceae bacterium
ATAGATGGTCTTGCGGTCGGACGAGAGCCGCAGGCTGCGCGGCAATCCGGTCACCATTTTAATCCGATCGGTCACCGCTCCCTTGGCTTCGTCCACCACCAGCACCCAGTCCGGATAAGCGCCGCAAAAGAGCGTGCCGGCGCGGCCAACCGCGCACCACAGAGCTAAACATGCTAGTAAGTGCTTCATAAGTGGTCCTCGGCTGGCCGATTATGGAAAGACTAAGTCAAGGTTACGCCAATCTTTAGTGGCTGAGGCACACTTACTGGCCCAGTCCGGATAGTTATTCAGGTGGTCGGGCACCTGCGCGGGCCAGAAACAGGTGACATAGCAGTCGTAGATATCCCGCTCCACGGGCTGGCAAAGTCCGGCCGTTCCTCCCGCCGAATCCACCTCCCAGCCGGGGGAGAACGCCAGCGTGCAGCCCATGGGAACGTGCGGCCGCTGCGCCGGATTCTGGTTCTGCAGCGCCACTACATCCTCGCCGGCCGCAGCGATCAGATCGTCGATCCGGCGGGCCTTCCTGTTGACCGGCCGCAAATGTTTCATAGTGCTTTCCTTTCCGCGAAATGTTCCAGAAAACCGGGGTTCAATGCACTCACCGTGCCGTAAATGCGAAGGCAGGTATCGGTCCAATCCCGAATCCAGTCGCAGTAATGGAGATTGGGATGGCCGGTATCTCCGTAGCGCACATAAGCTTCATGATGGCACCCGCCGGCACACAACGGGCGGGCCCAGCAGGTGTGGCAATCGTACTTATTCTCGATGTGGCCGCGACTTAGAAAGTCGGCCTGTTTTTCGCGGTCCACGCCGCCGCCTTTGATGTTGCCGAGGGAGTGGGTGTCCGAATCGACGAAGCGGTGGCAGGGCGCGAGATCGCCCGAAGGTCCCACGCCCAGAAGACCCAGGCCGGCACCGCACGGGTGCGACTTATTAACTCCCTGATACAGCTCCGCAATGGTGTCGCTCACGTTGGAAAACCCGTGCATCTCGCCGCGCAGCGCGTATTCCAGGTACTCTTCGGCCAGCAGGTGGAACTGTTGCAGTACGCCGTCCATGCCGCGGTCCCCGATGGCGTACAGCCGGTCCGGCGACGTGGTTACCGGCGCAAATCCCACTTCATGAAAGCCCAGATCGTTCTTCAGGTGGCGGAAGATGCGCACCACATCGGTCACGCCATTGGTAAGAGTGACCCGCGCCGTGATGGGCCGCGTGCGATGTCCGGCGATCAGCGCCCGCACGCGCGGCGCGATGGTCGAATAACTGCCCTGCCCGTTGGCGAAGACGCGCAACTGGTCGTGCAGATCGGGCGGGCCATCCATACTGACGGTCACGCCGATGCGATTCGCGGAGAGGAATTCGATGATGGCCGGCGTCAACAGAGTGGCGTTGGTAGTCAGGCTGAAATCGATGGAGCGGCCTTGCGCGGCAGCCTGCCCGGTGGCGTAGTTCACCACCTGTTTCAGCAGCGGAAAATTCATCAGCGTCTCACCGCCGAAAAAGGTGATGTGAACCGCCCTGCGCCCGGGCGACTGCGCCAGCAGAAAGTCCACCGAAGCCCTGGCGGTATCGATATCCATGAACTTCGGCTTGCCTTCCGGAGTAGCTACTTTGTCCTCGCCGAACTCGTAGCAATACTGGCACGACAGGTTGCACTGGTTGGTCAGGTTCATGACCAGAGTTTGCAGCGGAAAATCGGCCGGAGGCGCTTCCAGCGGCTCCCTCACGGCGTCTTGCGACACCACGATTCGCGCCTGCAACAGTTCTCCCACCAATTCCGCGGCTTCCGCCTGCGTCAGGTTGCACGCGGCGAGACTGGCCGCTAACTCCTCCTGCGTGGCCGCCCCTTGCGACAGCTTCCCGATTACCGCGGCCACCGCGGAATCCATCTCGAAGATGGCGCCCGCTGGCACCAGGTACAGAAAACGGCGTCCGCCGCCCGAGAACTCGTGAAACTCGCCCAACCGCAATGTCTGCGCCGGAACCGCGATCACTGGCCTACCTCCGGCTGGTCCCAGCGGATGTAGGTGGGCACGGCCACAATCAGGTACGACCTGCCGCTCAGCGGCCTGCCATCCTTATCCTTTTCGTTCTTCGCCGTGGCGACCACCCACACATCGCCATAATTATTGCGGCCGAACTTGCGCTGCGGATTCGGCCCGTCCAGGCTGGGAGTGAACAGGCCGTTGTTGTTCAGGGTGCCGACGAACTCCTTGTCGTCGTCGCCGAAGACGGAGAAAAACTCCTCCACCGTCCAGTCCACCTCCACCGGCCCCAGTTCTACGTCGTCGCTGGTATGCGGCTTGCCGTCTTCGCCGCGCTGATAGGCGATCGCTTCGAGTTGCTGATAGCCCCTGGGATGGGGAGATTTCGCGTCGCCGCCGAGGCGTGCGAGCGAAGCCTCGGGAAGCACCTTGATGTAGTCGACTTTATCGTACACCGCGAACGCGCCCTCCAGCACGGCGCTGCCAAAGACCACGTCGCGCTTACCCGGCACCGCATCCGGCGCTACGTCCACCACCGCGTCGATCTCGCTCGCGGTATGCGAAGCGATGGATTCGACCTTCACTCCGGTGCCGAAATCCAAATCGGCCAGCGCCACCTGCGCCGGCAGGTCGTTGCCGATGAGGCGCACTTTCTGTGCCTGCGATCCGGTCTTCAGCGAGTAGCGGTCCATCGTCAGCAGCACCGGTTCGGACGTGACGCGCCGCAGTTTCACGTCCACGCCGAATTCCTGATACTCGCCCCAGAACCAGCGCCCCTCGGCCCAGGTCTGGTCGGGCGAGATCCACAGGGCTTCGCGCATCTCGCGCGTCAGGTCGTCGGGCGGCGCGTTGGGCGCCAGCGTGCCGGAGTGGGAGCGCCCGCGCCAGGCGTAGCCGGCGTATACCAGGCTCGTTCCTGTGCGGGAGATCGCCGGTCCGCCATTCACCGCCTGCAGCTTTACGGTAGTTGTGAATTCGTCCTCCGAGGCGCCCGGCGCAATGGTCATCTCGCCGAAGTATTTTCCATGGCCCGGAACGTGGGCCGTTATGAGCCATCGGCCGGCGATTCTCGGAGCACGCATGCGCGCCCGCCAGGCGGCCCATTCAGGCGTGTGCAGAGGGTAGTTCTTGCCCAGAAAATCGAGCGTTGCGTCCAAGGAGATCGCGGCTGCCGGTGTCGCGGTTCCGGCGGGTCCCGGTGCGGCTGCCTCCGCTTCGGGTGCGGCCGCAGCGCCCCGTCCGCCCGCGGCGGCGGCTCCTGCTCCGCCTCCCGCCCCACCCCGGCCACCCGCGCCATTGCGCCGGAATGCCGACTCCGCCGTGGGATACAGGGCGGAATGCATGTCGGCGAGCAGCGACCACTCTTCCCGCGTGCGCCGCCACTGAAAAGGCCGGCCCAGCGCATGACAGTTCATGCAGGTGACGCGCAGCGATTCGTTGGGGATGGCTTCATCCTGAATGCGATGTTCGGCCATGTACATCACCGGCCGGGCTTCCTCGGGCGCCAGGCCGTGATACGTGCTGAGATATTTCAGGATGATCTTGGCGTCCGAGGGGTCGATGGTCAACCCGTTCAGCCGAACCATGCGCTTGATGGCTTCTTCCCAGCCTTCCGGAGTAGTGCGGATCCAGGAAATGCGGCTCAGATTGCCTTTGGCGTCCTTGGCGTGACAGCTTCCGCACTTGGTGACTGTCAGCTCGTTGGTAACGGGAATGCCTTCTTCGCTGGGCCCCGCCGGCGCTGCACCGCGGCCGCCCCGTCCGCCGCGCCCCTGCGGCAGAGCGGAGGGCGCCATGCAAAGCACGCAGGCTGTCGCCACAAGTGCCGCTCGGATTCTCCGGGCGCGATCCCTCGTCATTCCCCTGTCCCTCAGCTTTCCGCTCCGACCGCCGAAGTGATGCGACCGGTGAGCTGGCTCGATCCGGCGCGGTCACGGCGCCTCTGCTGACTGCAAGACAGGCGACACGACAAACCCGGTGCATCGCCGTCCCGAGTTACTGTGCAAGGGTTATATCATGGCAAATGTGCGGCTGTCAACGGCGACCCCCGGTGGTTGCATAGCAATCCGCGGCACCGGTGTAGCGGCATCCTGCTGCGCACATTTGCTCGCCGGCGCCGGCTTCGTCGTGTCTCTGACTGAAAGCGAGAGGCCGCGCATACCCGCAATCCTGTTGAGCCAAGCGGCGCAAGCGCTTCTCCGCGATGTCTACGGGCGGACCGACCTGTTCCACGGCCTGTTTCGTATCGACCGGCGCATCGTCGCGTGGGAGCGCGGTTCTCCCCCGGTTACGCTGCCTCACCAGGCCGTTGTCATCTCCGAAGAAGCGCTGCTGGAACGGCTGCGTCCGGCCGCCGGTGCGAGCGCGGCGACTAGCGCGGCGGAGTGGACGATTTATGCCTCCCGCCCACTTCCGGCCGCCGCCGAGCAGCACGGCTTCGGTTCGCGCACCGCAACGATTGTCGCCGTGGACCTGAAGGATGGGGCCGCATCGGCCTGCTGGATTGAAGCTCTGGAGTGCGGGTGGTTATTTCTGGTGCCCAGCGGCCCGTCGGCCGGCTGGCTGATTTCGATCGGCGCGCCCCATACCGGAGAGCCCCACGAGGTTCTGTTGGAGCAAAGCCGCTTGATTGCCGCGCAAGTCCAGGTGTCGGGCGTGGCGGAAGCGGCGTTCCCCGCCTATCCGCGCATGGTCGATCCCGTCTGCGCTCCGGGATGGCTCGCCTGCGGCGCGGCGGCGCTCTCCTTCGATCCGCTGTGCGGGGACGGAACCGGCAACGCCGTCCGCGAGGCCATTCTGGCAACCGCAGTCGTTCGCGCCGCGGCTGCGGGAGAGAGCGTGGACGGCCTGCTCACACACTATCGCTCGCGCTTGATGGCGGGCTTCGCACGCCACCTGGAACTCTGCCGGGGCTTCTACCTTTCCGGCAATCGCGGCCCCTGGTGGGAGCGGGAAATCGCCGCCCTGGAGAAGGGCATGGCGTGGTGTGGGCGAACGTTGCGTGCGGGAAACGGGTTTAGGTATCGGCTCAGGGGATTCGAGCTACAAGCGATCGGTTAATTACTCTCTGGCGCGAAGTTCAGTCTCCGGCCGTCGATGACCACTCCCTTACTTTACGGTCGTGGCTCAGTAGGAAGTGTCGCGGAACC
>CAZARO010000465.1:0-5132 GCA_964487165.1 uncultured Solibacteraceae bacterium
CGGCGCACGGTGAGACGGCGGGAGGTTTCGCGGCGTAACGCGATCTCCGATCCGTCCACCTGGAAGACCTGCGGATCGCCACCGGGAGCGCTGCGTCCGGCGGTAATCTGCGTGCCAGGGAGGAAACCCAATTCCATCAGGCGGCGGGCATCGTCGCTCGGCAAATCGATTCCGTCCAGGATGGCGGCATCGCCCCGGCGTAGGTCCATCAGGCTTACGGGCAGGCTCGCGGGAAGCGTTTCCGGCGACTCACAGTTGACACTCAGTTGCATCTTGATTTCAGTATGCTCCGGTCTTAAATTCTTGTCAAGATTAGCCCGCACTTTCTTATGCTTTTTTGATGCCACTGTTTTCGAAGTGCCTCCAAGTGCGCCAAAATAAAGGATAACAGAATGACTAAGGCCTTTTCCATCAGACTTCTCAGGCTCTCCGACCTGGATCGCATCCTGCAGATAGAACACCACAGCTTTGGAAAAGATGCCTACGATCGCAACCTGTTTGCAGAATTAATCCACAAATGTGGGGAACTTTTCCTAGTTGCGGTACAGAACCGGAACGTTTGCGGGTATATGGTCTCCTGCCTGGGTGGGAGATCCGCATCCGGCCGCGCCGAACTGGTGTCCCTTGCGGTCGATCCCCGCCAGCGCGGAAAGGGTGCCGCTTCCGCGCTGATGGAGAGCACTTTACGACGCTTGCGCCGACGCGGAGTGGTGCGGTTCCACCTCATGGTGAAGGTAACGAATGAAGTGGCCATCCGATTATATGAGGAATACGGATTTCAAAAGTTGCGCATCGTTCGGGGGTACTACGAAGACGGAACCGACGGCTGGCGGATGGCAAAGTGCTGGAACTTACGATTGAAGTAACGCACTCGCCACGCCCATACGTCCCACAGACATGGAAGAGGATCGGAATCCCTGGATGTTGAGCCGCCGCGGTGCCTTAACGCTGGCTGGCGCATGTCTGGTCTCCTGGAAAGATCTTTACGCCGGTGAATTTTGGAATAAGAAGGACCCCTCCCAATGGACCGGCGAGGAGATTGACCAGCTGACCACCAAATCGCCGTGGGCGAAATCCGTGACGGCGCAGTACGCCCCCGGTTCCAACAACGGCGGGTACGGGCAGGGCGGCGGCGGATACCCGCGCAACGGCGGCGGTATGGGCGGACCGAATATCGGAATCGGCGGAATCGGCATGGGCCGCCGCGGCGGCATGGGGCGTCCGGGCGGCGGCTACCCGCAAAGTTCCAACTATAAAGGTACGGTCCGCTGGGAGAGCGCTCAACCCATCCTCGACGCGTTGAAAACCCCGCTGCCGGAAGCGTTTGCCAAGCATTACGTGATCGGTGTACGGGATATCCCGCTCATCGACAACCGGCCGCGGCAGCAACAGAATCCCGACGACACCGACCAGGATTCCCCCAAACTCTCCACCCCGAACACCTCCGCCTCCGATGACAAGCGCAAGCTCGACAATCTGAAGCAGATGACCAACCTGACGCCCAAGGGGCGCGAATCGGCACAGCCCGGAGTGGTGCAGCAGATGACTCCCGGGGGCACCTATTTTCTATTCGGCTTTTCCAAGGAGTTTCTGGATTTCGGCAAGAAAGACCACGAGGTGACCTTTTCCACGCAGCTCGGAAAACTGATCGTGAAGGCCAAATTCGACCCTTCGGAAATGCTCTATCACGGCAACCTGGCGGTCTGACGCCGTCATTTGCAACCCGTCACGACTGATAAATCGCCGCCATCAGTTTCATGTCGCGCAGTCCCTCTGCGCCGTTGGGTCCCGGTTCGCGATTGCTGAAGACGCATTCCGCGAAATGGTCGGCCTGGCGCACGAAGCAGCCGGGGTCGCGCAGGGTGCTCGGCTCATCGATGGGCGGCTGGCCGAACAACTTGGCCACCAGGCGCTGGCCGTCATAAGCGAAGGCCGGCTCCACGATCAACTCACCCTTGGAGCCGAGCACGCGGAAGTAACTCGTCATGTTGGCGCCATAGGTGGTGCTGCAGCTCGCCACCGCGCCGGAAGGGAACTTCATGCTCCAGGAGAGGTTCTCTTCCACCTCGCGAAAACGCCCGTCCTGGTCGACCACCGAGGAATAGCCCTTAATGTCGACCGGCTCTTCTCCGGTGAGAAACCGGCACGCATTCAAGCAATAGATTCCCACATCCATAAGCGGGCCGCCGCCCGCCAGCGCTTTATTGAGGCGCCACTCGCCGGGCGCGATGTTGAAGCCGAAGGCGCTATCGATGGCCTCGATCTTCCCCAGCTTGCCGTCGCGTATGAGCTCGACGGCGCGCATGTGCGCCGGCTCGAAATGGCAGCGGTAGGCGATCATCAGCTTGCGATTGGCCTTGCGGCAGGCCTCGTCCATCGCCGCGGCCTCGGCTGCCGTGGAGGCCATGGGCTTCTCGCACAGCACGTGCTTGCCGGCCTGGGCGGCGCGGATGGTGTAGTCTGCGTGCATGCTGTTGGGCAGCGCGATATAGACCGCGTCGATATCCGGGTTCCCGGCGATGCCATTGTAGTTGTCGTAGCTGTAAATGCTCCGCGCAGGCACGCCATATTCCGCCGCCATGCGTTCGGCCTTCTCGCGATGGCCGCTGACAATCGCCGTCACCTTGGCGTACTGCGACGTTTTGGTGGCCGGCATGAAGTGCTGCATGGAAATGCGGCCCAGCCCCACGATGCAGTACCCCAGCTTGCGCGTTGCCAGTTGAGCCGGCGCGGCGGGCGCCAGCCCCGCGGCAGCTCCCAGCGCGGCCATAGAATTAAATCGCCGGCGCGTCCAGATCATGACTGTTTTCCCCTCTTTGAGAGCATAGCGCATCGGCCCGCTTGCAAATGGCCGCCGTCTGCGGCATGTTTGAAACAGAATGAACGTTTCCATGGAGTTCCTGCGCGGCGTGGTGGGGCTGCTGGGAGTAGCCTGCGCCGGCATGGCCGGCCGCACCTTCGCCGCCATTCGCAAGGGCTGGCAAAAACCGCAGCGCATCTACGGCTGGGTCATCCGCACGGTATTGTGCCTGGCCGCCGTGGCCTTCCGCTATTCGCTCGATGTCGTCGATATCCTGGTCTTTACGCTGGCGGCAGCGGCGTTTACGTTCGGCTTCTGGAGCACCTCCCGCGGAAAGAAGGAGGAAGATCTCACGCGCACTATTTTTCCGGAGTAGGGCTGAGGGCGGCGGATTGCTTACCAGCCGGGGGCTCAGGGTCGCGGGGCGGGGCTGCAATGTGGTCCAGCGTAATAGACTTCAACCTTTCGCGCCACCTCATCCGGCATGTAGTACAGGCGATCGCCACCCGTCACCTCGCATTCCCACGCGCCACGGTAGACCGAGCCTCTCAGCGGAAAAACTCGCCCGGAATACCGCGTCGTGGGAGATCTGCGGAGATACGTGTACCACCGCAACGCAGCGGCTGGCGAACGGTCAATCAGCGCTTCCCAATCGCGATTTACCCGCTTGGTCCTCGCCACAATCGTCCAGTCGCCGGGATCCCCGGTTCCCCCGGCCGGTTCCGTTAGTGCTTCCTCCCGGGGTTGATTGATCCCGCTCTGATTCATTCGTGTGCAGCCGACTCCGCCACCGGTTCTGTCAGTACCACTTCATCAGCGGTAGCCAAGAATGCCGCCCGCACGTCGGGATTGCGCACGGCCCAGGCGCTCTCCTGCCACTCGTGGATGACAGCATCCAACTCGTCGAGGGGAACTTCTTCCCTTCGGACCTTCGCGTACGTTGCGTACAGTTCGTCGGACATATTCTTCAGGTCGTCGGGATCAAATGCGGTAATCCACTCGAATTCATCGGCTGGATCAAGTGTTGCAGCCGACCGGACGCGGTCAATCGCATGGAAAAGATCCAGAACCTGCTGCGCGCCGCGAAGCAGAGACGTCATTTCCGCCGCCTGTTCTCTTGGCAACAGGACAAATGCCTGCTCGTTTCGCATGATTGTGACACACCTCTCCAGGGCTTGGTCCAGAATTTCTCCTGAGCGTCTGTTCAGCATCGTGGCGCTGATGATGACGTCACCGAAAACCGGCTGACCGCTCGTCTTTCTTCCCCCTAACCTCCCGCGCATGAGTTTTGCTCCTCCCTACCTATACGTATGATTATACGTAATGCGTGCTGCGGGTGCAACTCTCGGGTGCCTAGGGCCCGGTGGTATGCTGGCGAACAGAAAGTATCGATAGGCTCTTCATTCTTTACTGGTATTTTCTACTGATAGAAGGTGCCCAACAGTGGGCAAACGGGCCCTCCGGCTAGGGCCAAGTAAGCAGCCACTACACTAGATCCAACGCGCTACTGCACAAGAGCTTTTTGAGCCGGCAGGAAGGGATTTTGTGCAACGACGCCCCATTTGTGAGGAAAGCTGGAGAAGTTCAGCTACCGCATCTTCCAGATGAAATTCATCATCTTCGAGACCACCTGCTCATCTGCTTTTTCTACGTGCTTTGGCAGGTGGTTAGGCGAGAGATCGGATGGTGAAGAACAGGGTCAAAAGCCCTTGCGTGTCATCGCAGAATCTTCAAGTTCGCGCATTGGGCTACAATCGACTCTTACATGTCCCTGATCGTCGTAGGTTCCGTTGCGTATGATGGCGTGGAAACGCCCCATGGGAAAGTCGACCGCATGCTGGGCGGCGCCGCTACTTATATCGCGCTGGCCGCCAGCTATTTCACTCCCACCAAAATAGTCGCCGTGGTGGGCGACGATTTCGACCAGGCGGACGTCGATCTGCTGGCCTCGCGCGGGATCGACCTGGAGGGCCTGGAGCGCGTGGCGGGCGGCAAATCGTTCTTTTGGGCCGGCGTCTATTCCGCCGACATGAACGACCGCACCACCCTGCGCACCGATCTCAACGTTTTCGCCGATTTCAATCCCCGCTTGCCGGCATCGTACCGCTCGGAGCCGTACCTCTTTCTGGGCAACATCCAGCCCGCGCTGCAGCGCAGCGTGCGCGCCCAGATGGAGCGCGTCCGGCTCACCGGCGGCGATACCATGAATTACTGGATCAAGGATTTTCGCGGCGAACTGCTCGAAACCCTCAAAGAGTGGGACTTCCTGCTCATCAACGACAGCGAAGCGCGCATGCTCTCCGGCGAACAGAATCTGCGCACCGCGGCCGCC
>CAZARO010000466.1:0-5123 GCA_964487165.1 uncultured Solibacteraceae bacterium
CTGCTGCCTTTGAACGCCCCGCCGCTCGCGTCCCTCACCATCACGTACGGGCTGCTGGCGGCGCTCGGATGGGCCGGACCGGCGCGCGTCATCCGGGCGGGGACGCGAAAACTGTGTACCTCGGATTTCACCCTGCAGGCCAGGGCCGAAGGGTGCGGCAGCCTCCGCATTCTATGGCGGCACGTGATTCCCAACCTGAAACCGATCCTGCTGGCGCAGTTGTGGACCACCATCCCGGTCTTCATCCTGGCGGAGGCCAATCTCGGGCTGCTGGGGCTGAGCGCCAGTGAGCCGTTTCCCACTTGGGGAAACCTTTTGCGCGACCTGCAGAATCCCTTTTCTCTTCAGCCGGAGGCATTCGCGCCGCTGGCGATGGTTATGTTATCGGTGGCCTGCTTCAAGCTGGCCATGCCACCTCAGGAGCTTCACGCATGAAACGCTGTCTCGTTCTACTCGCCATGTCCGGCCTGTTTTCGGCGCTTCCCTGCGCCGCCCAGGCTCCCAGCGAACTCCGCTTCTGCCTGCGGGCCGATCCGAAAACGTTCGATCCGCTGCTGGTGGAAGATGACAACTCCGAAACCGTCCGCTACCTCACCGGCGGAGTTCTGATACGCATTAACCGCAAGACCCAGCAGCTCAGCCCGGAGCTCGCCACCTCCTGGAATGTGGACAGCCAGGGGCGGCGCATCACCTTTCATCTGCGTGCCAACGTGAAGTTCTCCGATGGCACGCCCTTTTCGGCCGACGACGTGGCCTTCACCATGAAGCGCCTGATGGATCCCGAAACTCACTCGGCTACGGCAGACGGCTTCCGGTCGAGCGATGTTCCGCCTCAAATCACGGTGTCCGGTCCGCTGACGGTCTCGATTCTCTTCGGGGCTCCGGTCGCGGGGATGGAACGATTGTTCGATCAGGTGGCCATCACCTCGGCCAAGTCGCCGAAAAAGCTGGCGGCCGTTCTGGGGTCGTATGTGGTGGCGGAATACAAGGCCGGCAGCGAGATCCTCCTCCAGCGCAATCCCAACTACTGGAAGGTGGATAGCAACGGCGCGCGGCTGCCGATTATCGACCGGATTCGCCTGGAGATCCAGCAGAACCGCGACATTGAGGTGGTGAAGTTTCGCCGCGGAGAGATAGACCTGATCAATTCCGTGGATGCCGATACTTTTGACGAGCTGACGCGGGCCATGCCCCGCTCGGCGATGGATGTGGGCGCATCGCTCGAATCCGAAATGATGTGGTTCAACCAGGTGTCCACCGCGCCGCTCCCGGCCTATAAGCAGGCCTGGTTCCGGTCCACGGGATTCCGGCGCGCGGTATCGGAAGCCATCAACCGCGCGGACATCTGCCGCATCGTGTATCGTGGCCACGCGCGCCCGGCGGAAGGGCCCATATCGCCGGCCAATCAGTTCTGGTTCAACGCTTCCCTGAAGCCGCATCCCTACGATACTGCGTCCGCGCGGCGCAGGCTGGAGGCGGAAGGGTTCCAGCTCCGCGGCAGCACGCTCTACGACCGCGAAGGCCACGCGGTGGAATTCTCGGTCATCACCAACGCCGGCAATCGCAACCGCGAACGGATCGCATCCATGGTGCAACAGGACCTCCAGGCCATCGGGATTCATCTCAATGTGGTGACTCTGGATTTCCCCTCGCTCATCGAGCGCATCACCCGCACCTTCAATTACGAATCATGCCTGCTCGGGCTCACCAATTTCGATCTCGACCCCAGCGGGCAGATGAACGTCTGGCTCAGCTCCTCTCCCAACCACCAGTGGAATCCCAACCAGAAGCAGCCGGCAACCCCCTGGGAAGCGGAGATCGACAAGTTGATGCGTACCCAGGCCAGCGAGACGCGCCCCGAAGTTCGCAAGCGCGCCTTCGACCGCGTGCAGCAAATCGTTTCCGATGAGGCCCCGTTCCTGTATCTGGTGACCAAGAACTCGCTCACCGCAATTTCGCCCCAAATTCAGAATGCCTCGCCGGCAGTCCTGACGCCGCAGGCATTCTGGAACATCGACTGGCTCCGCAAAACCACGCTCACCGCGGGGAACCGATAGATGGAGCGCGCGCCCCTGCTTTCCACCCATGTCTCCGCGGGCTATGCCGGCCGGCCAGCGGTTTTGCGGGATGCCGCGCTCGAAATCGCGCCCGGGGAGATTGTCGGGCTGGTGGGGGAGAGCGGATCGGGAAAAAGCACTATGGCGCTGGCGCTGCTGCGGCTGTTGCCGTACCGCGGCGGGTGGGTGAAGGGTGAGATTCGATTCGGTGGACGGAATCTGCTGGAGATTCCGGAAAAGGCCATGCGGCGGGTTCGCGGGCGGGAGATCGGGCTGGTGCTGCAGAGCCCGATCGCCAGCCTGAATCCAGCCATGCGGATCGGCGACCAGGTACGCGAATCCTGGCGCGCGCACCGCGAGCATTATACCCACTCATTCGGCCGCACCGACGCGTTGGAGCTGCTTGAAAAAGTGAGCCTGCCGGCGGACGAAGCGTTCCTCAATCGCTACCCGCGCCAGTTGAGCGTCGGGCAGGCGCAGCGGGTGCTGATCGCCATGGCGATGGTCCACCGCCCGCCGCTGCTGATCGCCGATGAACCTACCAGCGCTCTGGACGCGGTGACGCAGGCGGAGATTTTGCGGTTGTTCGCCCGCCTGAACCGCGAGCTGCAGATGGGCATTTTGTACATTTCGCACGACCTGCTGTCCGTCGGCTCGATCTGCGCGCGAGTGGCGATCTTATCGGAAGGCCGCGTGGTGGAATTCAACTCCACGGAAAATATCTTCCGTCGGCCCGAACATCCCTATACTAAGGCTCTGATCGCCGCCATCCCCAGGCTTCCCCAAGGGTTGTCGGACGATGCGCCGAATCTCACCGTGGGGTATTCCGGGCGGTGAAAAACTTAGAAACTACCTCCGGGCGATCCGATATGGGCTATGCAGGAGGAATCCCGTCTACCCGCCGGCCGATTAGGGAGAAGAGTCGGACATGAGATCAACCGCCAGATTCGAACCCAATCATCGCATCCTCGTCATTGATGACAACCAGGCTATTCATGACGATATGCGCAAGATCCTGGTGGGCGAAGTGCTGTCGCAGGAGCGCCTGCAGGAAGATGAAGCTTTCCTGTTCGGCGTGGAGGCGGTGCCGGTCACCAAGTTTCAGATCGACTCGGCCTACCAGGGGCAGGAGG
This sequence comes from uncultured Solibacteraceae bacterium, assembly GCA_964487165.1. Lineage (GTDB taxonomy): Bacteria > Acidobacteriota > Terriglobia > Bryobacterales > Bryobacteraceae > PALSA-129. Next base: position 3,191 of record CAZARO010000466.1, read on the forward strand.
GCCTGGCGAAACTGGAGCGCTCGTTGGCCGAGGGCCGTCCTTACGCGCTGGCATTTGTGGATGTCCGCATGCCGCCGGGATGGGATGGCGTGGAAACCATCGCCCACCTCTGGCGGGTGTATCCGAACCTGCAGGTGGTGCTATGCAGCGCCTATTCCGATTACTCCTGGACCGACATGCAGCGGCGCCTGGGGCGCTCGGAAAAGCTGCTGATCCTCAAGAAACCGTTCGATAACATCGAAGTGATCCAGCTCGCCCATGCGCTCACCCACAAGTGGCTGCTGAGCCGCCAGGCGGAAGCCGAAATGGCCGATCTGGACCTCATGGTAGCCGAGCGGACCGCGCAATTGCGGAGCGCGCACGAACAGATTGAACGCGAGTTTCAACAACGAGCCAAAGCCCAGGAAGCCTTCCGCATCATCTTCCAGGCCAGCACCATCGGGATTGCGCTGCTGGACGAGAACGATCGCTACGCCGACGTGAACAGCGCCTTCGAAAAGCAATTCGAGCTCACCCGCGGCCAATTGGTGGGGAAAGGCCCAGCGGAACTGGAGGCCGGGAGCCAGTGCCGGCTGCTGCCGCTGCACGAGGCGATTCACAAAACGCCGTCCGTGGAGGCCGAGGAAATCGAATACCAAATCCAGACCGGCAGGCGCACGGGCTTGTTGTGGACGCGCCAGGTGGAAATCCACGATTGCCCGCACCGGCTTTGTCTGGTGCTGGATATCACCGACCGCAAGGAAATGGAAGAGGAACTGCGGCGAGCCCGCATCGCCGCCGAGGCTTCCACCAAAGCGAAATCCGAATTCCTGGCCAACATGAGCCACGAGATCCGCACGCCCATGAACGGCATTCTAGGGTTTACGGGCCTCACGCTGCAGACGGAACTGGAGCCCTATCAGCGGGAAAATCTGGAGACCGTGGAGAGCTCGGCGCGATCCCTGCTGCGGATCATCAACGACATCCTGGATTTCTCCAAAGTGGAAGCCGACCGCCTGGATCTGGAATCGGCGCCGTTCTCGCTCCGCGAATGCCTGGAAAGCGCCGCGGGGGTGGTCCTGGCGACCGCCCGCCAGAAGCAATTGGACTTCACCTGGAGCGTGAGCCCGGGAACTCCGGATTTCCTGGTGGGTGACGAAATCCGCTTGCGGCAGATACTCGTCAACCTGATGGGGAACGCCGTCAAGTTCACGGCCCAGGGGTCGGTGACCACGGAAGTGAGCGCCGTGGCATTCGACGGGCGGCGCGCGGAACTGCAGTTTTCCGTGCGCGACACCGGCATCGGCATCCCGCTGGCGAAGCAGGGAGTGATCTTCGAGCCCTTCCGCCAGGTGGAAGGTTACATGACCCGCAAGTACGGCGGCACCGGCCTGGGTCTGGCCATCGTGACGAGGCTTTTGGACCTGGTGGGCGGACGGATTTGGGTAGACAGCCAGGAAGGCGCCGGGAGCACATTTTACTTCACCATTCCCTTCGCTCTGTCGGACAAGCCGCTGGAAGCTCTCGATGACCCGGGAGCGGTCGATGAGGCGCCCCTCCCTCACATGGCGATCCTGGTGGCCGAAGATAACGACGTGAGCCGGCTGCTGCTCAAGCGGCTACTGACCAAGCAGGGCCACACCGTAACGGAGGCCCGCACCGGGGCCGAGGCGCTCACGCGCTATGACCAGGCCGCCTTCGACCTGATTCTGATGGACGTGCAGATGCCCGGCATGAATGGGTTCGAAGCTACCGCGGAGATCCGCCATCGCGCCAGCGAAACCGGGGAGCGCGTTCCCATCATTGCCCTGACCGCCCACGCGATCAAGGGAGATCGCGAGCGCTGTCTTGACGCCGGCATGGACGACTACCTCTCCAAGCCCATCCAGCCGGATGAGCTGAAGGCGGCCATCCGCAGGGCCGCTCCGGCCCGCGTGCGGACGGCGCAGGTCTA
>CAZARO010000467.1:0-5122 GCA_964487165.1 uncultured Solibacteraceae bacterium
GGCGACGCCGTGTCTCACGCGTTCGTCTTCGACGGTGGTGGACTCGTAGATCTCGGCACTCTCGGTGGTGCAAACAGCACGGCGCTAGGGGCAGACGGGTCCGGGCGAGTCGTCGGGTCCTCGCAAACCAAGGGAGGCGGGCCGCCGCACGCCTTCCTGTACGACTCCGGCTTAATGATGGACCTCGGCACACTGGGCGGAGCCGCGAGTCAGGCCAACGACATCAACAACCGTGGGCATATCGTTGGATGGGCAACAACCGAAAAAGGAGAACAAAGGGCCTTTCTCTGGGCTCGCGGGCGAATGCTCGATCTAAACACCTTGGTCGTTCTGCCAAGGCAGACAGTGCTGGCCGAAGCTGTGGCCGTGAACGACGTGGGTCAGATCGTGGCCAACGGGAATGACGGTCGCGCTTATTTGGTCAGCCTACCACCTCAGATCCAGTGAAAAGTCCTCCTCCCTAAGGTCCGTAGAGCACCCCGTTACGTAAGAGAATTTAGAGAAACGAATTTCCTTTGCGGTCACCGCCTTCTGTCGGAACAAAAGGGCCAATTCGCTATAATAGCCCCAGCCTAATCTAGGCTAAAACGAATTGCGATCAGCCCTTTCGACCTGTGCCGGTCGATACACTGCAAGTCACGCCTGTACCAACGAGCCAGCATAAGGAGAACCGCTACAATTTGCAGTTCCGCGTGGAAGCGTTCAACGCCTTGAATCACACGCAATTCGGCGGACCGAACACCAAGATCCAGGCCGGAAGCAGCTTCGGTACCATCACCTCCACCGGAGTCTCGGCGCGCCAGGTCCAACTCGCGGCCAAATTTTATTTTTGAGGGTTCCGCCGGCGGCCCCCGCGACTCCAGCTTACCTGCCGCCGACCCTGGCCAGCAGATCCTGAATCTCCTGCTGCTGCTCACGCGGCGGGCTGTGTTTCAGGGCCTCCCGCAACTCCCCGGAGGCCTTCACATTGTCGCCTTTCTGCGCGTAAGCTTTCGCCAGGTGGTAGCGATAGCTGGTGTTCGTCGGCACCCGGCCTACTAAGTCCTGGAAAACCGGGATAGCCTGTTCCGCCAGACCTTTCTTGAGAAGTATCCAGCCATAGGTGTCCGCAATCTCGGGCGTGCTCGGACTTAGTCCCCTGGCTTTCTGCGCGTGATTCAGCGCCACATCCAGGTCCGCATTAGTTTCCGCCATAAGGTACGCCAGATTGTTCAGCACTTCGATGTTGTTGGGGTTCACCCCCAGGCAGGCTTCATAGGCTTGCCTGGCCTCGGCCTTGTGGCCGGCCTGGTCCATCACCAGCCCCAGGGTGCCGAGCACGTTTTCGTTATCGGGGATGATCTCCCGCGCCTTCTGGAGGTTGGCGATGGCGCTGTTCAGGTCGCCCGCCATGCGGTACGTGGCGGCCAGCGACAAATACAGGTTGGCGCGCGCCTTGGACTTCTTGTCGAGGGCGTTCAGCACCTTGGTGAAGTAAGTCACCGAATCCTGGAACTTACCCTCCCTTTGCGCCACATTGCCCATGAGGAATACGAGATCCGCCCGGTTAGGGGCCTTATTAACCTCGTTCTGCAGGATGCTCATCGCTTTGTCCGGCTGCCCCTGCTGAATCTCCGCATCCACCATCCCCAGCAGGCTCTTGGAATTCGCCGGATTCAACTCATAGGCGCGCTGGAACGCCGACTCGGCGTCCTTCGGCCTGCCCTGTGCCATGGCCGCGGTCCCCACCTGATAGTAGACATCCGGCGAGCCGGGATTGCTTTTCAACATGCTGGCCAGAAGGGTATCCGTATCCTGATACTTCTTCTGCCCCAGCAAGGCTTGCGACTGAATCACCTTGGCGTTGACGTTACCCGGATCCCTCTGCAGCACAGACTGCACAGAGTCCAGTGCGGCCTCGTATTCGTTATGCTGCACCTGCAATTCGGCCAGGCCCAGCCGCGGCTGCAGCATAGTAGGCTGTAGCCTGATGGCCGTCTCAAACTGCTGACGGGCCGATTCGCGCCCGTCGGGCCGGCCGCTGGCCGCATAAGCGCGGCCCAGCTCAAAATGCGCCGTAGCGTTATCCGGCGTGGTGGTCACCACCGCCTGCAACTGCGTGAGGGCGCTGTTGACGTCGCCTTGATCCAGCAGGAAAGTCGCCGACAGGCTCTTGGCGTCCGCATCTTTGGGATTTTCCTTGAGGATCTCGTTGTTCACTTCCGCCGCTTCGGCCCGTTTCCCCTGGCGCAGCAGCACCTGGATAATGTCATGCTGATAGACTGCCTTCTGCTTGGGGTCTTTCTGAATCCCTTCGCGATATTCGCGCAGGGCCGATTCGACATCGCCGATGCGATAGTAAAAATCGCCCACCACACGGTAGACGGCTTCAAAATCCTTGGCATGCGACTTGATCTGTGCCAGCACGTTCAACATGTCGTCGCGGCGGCCCAGCGTGCCATAGTGATACGCCAGCCTCTCCAGGTACTCGTGGCTCTTGGGGTTGTTCTGAATCGCCTCTTTCAGCAACTTCTCGGCGTCTGCGGTCTTCTGTTCCGTCATGTAGACGGTGTATAAATTCATGATCCCCAGGTAAGAGGTCTTGTCCGTGTCGATCACCCGGCGGAAATACGGCTCGGCTTCCGCGTATTGCTTCTGGCGCGCCAAGATCTTGCCGATCTGCAGCAAAACACCGACATCGCCCGGTTTTATAGCGTCGGCTTTGCGGTAATATTCCATCGCCGTATCCAGGAATCCGTTGGCCACGGTGGGGCCGGCCTCGCCTGCCTGCAGGTATTTCGTAAAGTTGAGGTCGCCCGTCAGCCGGGTAGCTTCGAACGAGTTGGGGTCCTTCTTAAACAGGATGGCGCAATAATCCTCCACGTCCTTCAGAACGGTCCTGTCTCTGGCCAGAAAAGCCAGATCGAGCTCCGACAGTTGGACCAGGGAGGCCTTGTACTCTTCCTGGTACGCCTGGTTTCCCTCCAACAACTCAACGGCCCGGCGAAATTGATGAATGGCGGTATTGATTTGCGGCGGTGTCATTTTCATGTACACCAAGGCAAGGCGGTAGTACGCGGGGCCGAATTTGCGGTCGATCTTGATGGCGTTCTGATATTGAATAGCGGCCTGTTTGTAGCGGCCGTGATCGAAATACTTGTTGCCGCTGTCGAGGTATTGCTGCTTGACGACGTTCGGATCGCGCCGGCAGGATACCAGGGTCAGGGCAGCCAGCAAAACGATCGACGTTCGACGAAAAAATGGCATTTCTTCCTCACTGGACTGATTCTCTAACACTTTAAGCCACCGGGGGGGTGCAGCGCCACCCCCTGGACTACCAAAATGGGGTCAGCCATCCATACCGGTACTATCAGAACTGCCAAGGCCAGGGCGACAACGATTGCGGGTCCCGGTTTTTTCATGCTAACTGGCGGGCTGAAGCCCGCCCTACCGGTGGCGCGGGCTGCAGCCAGGCTTCAGCCCGCGACCCGATGCTCCGCCTCCGTTTGGGCGGGTTGGCAACGTTGCCAACCGGGGCGCCGGCTTGTCGTCTTAGTAGGATACCGAAGTCTTGCGCCCCCGGAGTTCGCCGCGGAGCCAGATATACAACGGAGCGTGCGGGCCGGGCGCGGGCCACGGCAGCGCCAGTCGCAGGTTCTGGCCGGGGTGATCGCCCGGTACGGGAGTCGGTATCGAGTCCACCGGCAGGCCGTTGGTGGCGTCCCACCCGACCTTCTCGATCACGTCGAGATCGCGGCCGTCCACGCTGCCGATGTAGCCGGCGTCGCCCGCCTTCTCGCTGGTCAGCGTAAACTTATCGAGCCGCGGTATGCGGATCACGCGACCCAGCACGTATGGATTAGATCTGCCGTCCGGGTCCACGATCGCGGTGGCCGATAATTCGCAGCCCGGATATCCGACCGCGCCGGGGTCAACGGAGAGATATAGGGCGCCCGGTCCGGCGGAGGTCAGGCTCGCACCCACCACCGGTGTGCCCGCGGAAAGCGTCAGAGCGTGACGCAATTCGCCCGATTGGCAGCCCAACTCCACCTGCGGGCGGGCGGAATCGTGCCCGCGGTCGAGGTTCAGAACCAATCCCGCCGGGATGCCTGCGGGCAATTCGTCGGCGCCGATTTCGACCCCCAGGGCGCCCGGCAGCGACTTCTGCACCGACTGGATTTTGGGCCGCGGACCGACGATCTCGATGGTCTTGGCGAGTGTCAAGAGATTGTCCAGGCCCTTGACCTTCAAATGCAGCGCAAAACTCTGGCCTTTCTTCAGGCCGGGTTTCAGATGAATCTCGCCCGACCAACTGTCCGAATCGCCGTCCCCGCTGATCTCTCCGGCGTCTGAAGTCACCGCATCGATGCGGTCCAACCCGCTCCCCGCCAGGTGAATCGCCTGCTGCATTTCGCCTGCATTGAAGCGCAGCGGCAGATTGGAAATGGTGGGGTTCGGAGGCAGAATCGTGATCGGCACCTTTTGCAAAACGCCGTCGCTCTGTGTGAGCGCCAACGTGAAGACGCCCCGCTTGGCGGTATCGATATCGAAGGCGACCACGTTCTGCGGGCCGCGGCCCTTACCGAGCGGGAGGGTGAATGGGGCGTCCACGGGTTTGGCGCCGCGAGCCGACGATTCTAGCGTCGCCTTTTCCAAAAACTCGAAATCCGGCCCGCTCAGTTCCACGGTGACGACGCCGCTGCCCTCAATCAGTTTGTCGTGCTCTTCCGGGCGGAGCGAGATATGCGAGAAATCGTCGGCGGGATGGACGTGTACGGTACCTTGCACTGCGAGCGCATCCCAATCCCAGGAATACCCGAGCTTATAATCGCCGGCCGGGACCTTCGCCTTGGAGAGATCGACTTCGAGCGCGCCCGCCGCGGTCGAGGTGGTGATGACGGGGAAGGCGCCGGCGCCTGTGTCCGAGACCAATCGCCAATCGCGCGCCAGCGCCAGTTCCTTCGCCGCGGTGTCTTTGCCGGGCTTCAGTTCCACAGTCGATTTCGTGCCTAGCTCCAGGTTCGGAGATTTCGCCAGCGAGAGCGCGGGCTTGCTCCATTGCGGAACGCGGTAAGCCCACAGATAGGCCGTGCGGATCTTGACCTTCGAGGCCTGACTCTTGGTACACAGCGCCAGGTTGCCC
>CAZARO010000468.1:0-5117 GCA_964487165.1 uncultured Solibacteraceae bacterium
ACGCGATGGCTCAATCACCCGTCTGATTCAGCTCCTGCGCTCGGACGACGCAGTCGAGCGCGACCTGGCGGCCCGACTGATCTGGCGGCGGTACTTCCGTGACCTGCTGGAACTCGCCCGCAATAACCTGAATCGGCGGATCCGCCGCCGCGAAGACGAGGAAGACGTGCTCCAGAGCATGTACAAGAGCTTTTGCCTGCGGCAGCAGCGCGGCGAGTTCGACCTGGCGGACCGGGACGCGCTCTGGAAACTGCTGGTCACGATCACGCTCCGCAAGGCGCGGAACGCAGCCAAGAAGCAGATGCGGGACAAACGGGATATTGCCCGCGAGCAGACGATCGCGGATCGCGACGAGTCGGAATCGGCTCATTGGGCACTCGAACAGATGGACGCCGCCGGACCGTCGCCCGCGGAGGCGGCTGTGCTGAATGAGGCGCTGGAGTGTCGCCTGGAGGCCCTGGCCGTATCGCCCAGCCACCACTCTCCCGAGCGGATGCTCGGAGCGGGCTTCCACCGCCGCGAGCTCCGCCGTCCGGCTCAAGTCGCCCCTCACGTCGAGCAGGGTGAATTCGCCGGCGGTCGCGGTGCCGGTCTTGTCGAGCACCACGACGTCCACCTGGCGAATGGTCTCCAGCACGCGCGTATCGCTCACCAGCACGCCGCGCCGCGAGGCTTCCGCCACCGCCGAAGTGAGCGCCAGCGGGGTGGCGATTCCCAGCGCGCACGGGCAGGCAATCACCAGCACGGCGATGGCGTGCATCAGCGAGCCGGCGGGATTTCCCGTGCGCCACAGCCATCCCGCGAAGGTCAGAACCGCCAGCGCCAGAACCACCGGCACGAAGATGCGCGCCACGCGGTCCACGGTGCGCTCCACCTGCGTCCGGCTGGCGGCCGCCTGTTCCACCGTGCGGACAATCTGCGCCAGGGTGCTGTCCGCGCCCACGCGGGTGGCGCGGATTTCCAACACGCCGCCGGTGTTGACGCTGCCGCAGATGACCGCGTCACCTGGCCCTTTGGGGCGCGGGGCCGATTCGCCGGTGAGCACCGATTCGTCGGCGTGCGAGCGGCCCTCCACCACCACGCCGTCGGCCGGAATGCGCTCGCCCGACTTCACGTGGAAGTGCGCGCCGGGGTGCAGGGCTTCGAGCGACACGAAGCGCTCGGCGCCATCCAGCAGCAGCCGCACTTTGTTGGGCATCAGGCGATAGAGCAGGGTGAGGGCGCACGCGGTTTTCTCTTTGGCGCCGCGCTCGATCATCTTGCCGGTGAGCACCAGGGTGACGATGGCGCACGCGGTATCGAAATACACGTGCGTGCTGCCGGAGAATGCCAGCACTGCGCTGTACAAGTACGTGGTGACGATCCCCATGGCAAGCAGCGATTCCATGCGCAACATGCCCATGCGGGCGGCGGTCCAGGCGATGCGCAGAATGGGCGCGGCGCAGTAGAAGACCGAGGGCGTCGCGATGGCCATGAGGACGAACGGGATGTAACGGCCGAAGCCCGAGATGCTCTCGAAATAGCTGGCGTAGACCACCAGGCTGAACATCATGGCGTTCATGGAGAGGAAGGCGGCGATGCCGGTACGCAGCAGCAGGTCTTTGCGCTCCGCGTCGCCGGCGGTTGACGGTCCGCTATACTCGGTGGCGCGATAGCCTAGCGAATCCACGCGCTCCACGATGCGTTGGGGAGGCAGATATTGCGGGCAATAGCGGACCTTGAGGAGGTCGGAAGCGAAGACCACTTCGGCCGAGCGAACGCCGCGGGTGCGCATGAGCGCATGTTCGATGAGCCATCCGCAGGACGTACACCACATCCCCCCGATGTGGAAGACCTGTTCGCGCGTTTCGGCGCCTTCCGGAATGGCCGCGGGCGCTTCCTCGCGATTGGCAATCAGGCCCAGCCGCAAGCTCTGCTGGAACAGTTCGGTATCGCGAAAATTCTGCCCGGAGGCCACCACGCCGCTCTCCAAAAGAATGGCGTAGACGTTCTCGCACCCCGCGCAGCAGAAGGCCGCGGCGCCCGAATCCAGTCCGCAGAGAGTGCAGTTCATGTGCCGTGAACGATGTGGCCCTGCTCGTCCAACATTTCGGGATTGGCCTTCTTGGTTTCAACATAGGCAAAGATCAGGATGCCGATGAAGATGGCGGAGACCAGTGCCAGGAATGGAATCAATGCGGGTACGCGTTTCATTTCCCCTCCGGGGCCAGGAACGTCATCGGAATCTTGTCGGCCCCCGTTACGATGCTGAAGTGCGTCACCATCTCGCGCAGTTGGCCGCCGGGTTCGGAGATTTCGAAGGTGCCTTCGAGCGTTTTCCCCGGCTGCACGGGGATGGGATTGGCCGCGATTGCGAGGCTCGCGCCCGGTAAGTCGCGAATGGAAAATTCGACTGAGGCGGGTTGGGCGCCGCGGTTGGCGATGGTATAGCGGAACTGGTTGTAGATCCGGCCATCGGAGCCCACGCGATAGAGTTTGGCGCGTTCCGGTGAGACGTGCACCAGCACCGGCCGCCGCGTCGACAACGCCACCGCCAGGCCGGACGCGTAGCCCAGCAGCACCAGCAGCACGATGATGCGCCGCGCGTCCCACGGCTGCCTGCGGCCCGCCGCGAGCGGTCCCTTTTCGCCCCAAACGTAATGGATGAGGCCGGGCTTGCCCAGCTTGCCGAGGATCTCATCGCAGGCGTCGATGCAGTCGGCGCAGTGTACGCACTCGATCTGGAAGGGCGACTTGCGGATGTCGATCCCCATGGGGCAGACGCGCACGCACTTCTTGCATTCGATGCACTGGTGGGTCTCGTCGCGATAGTGTACCAGCAGCGTATTCTTATCGCCGAGCATTCCCTGCAGGTAGCCGTAGGGACAGGCGGTGGTGCAGAAGCGCAGGCGCACCAGGCTGAAATCGAGGAAGGTGAGCAGCGTGACGGCCGCTCCGGAGATGCCGCCGGCGGTGCGGATATCGAGCGTCAGCACGCTGCGCAGCACGTCGCGCGGGGCCACGAAATAGGAAATGAAAATGAAGGCCAGAAATACCGAGGCCGCCGCGACGAGGGCGTAGAAAAGGGCGCGGTGAAGCCGGTTGCGCCACTTGGGATTCCAGTCGATGAATTTCTTTACGACCCATCGCCGCAGGCGCGTCTCCAGATTCATGGAAGCTTCGCTGAAGATCATCTGCGGGCAGAGATAGCCGCAATATACCCGGCCATAAAATACCGAAGAGACGATGACCACGAACATCAGGAACATCAGGGCAAAGAAGACGATGGCGAACTCGTTGATCCACAGCTCGTAGCCGGCGAAATAGAATCGCTGGCGGGGGATATCGAAGCGCACCAGGTTGAAAAAGGGAAGCGCCACGAAGGCCAGGAAGCAGAAGAGGTGAACGAATTTACGGATTTGGTGCCAACTTCGGGTGCTAGTCATCGGTTGCACCTTTGTGGGGCAGGATGGCATCCTGCGGCCGAGTGGCACTCGGCCAGGCGGGTTACCAGGGGTACCCTCTGGGTCCCGCAGGTTACCAACCTGCCCCACTTAGCTTCGCAAAGTTTCAGACTGCATGTATTGCGCCGCAGGCGTGCCAGGGGTACTGAGAGCTGAAGGCTATCCATGGCACACCGGCCCCGCCGCCAATCCGCGCCACACAAGAATCGCGCCGGCCACCAGGATCGACGCTCCCGCCACGCGATTTCCCCAGCCGCCCATGCGCAGCCCGGCGAACGAACTCGCCAGCCCCACTCCGAAAAGCGCCATCGCCGTCCCCGTTCCGAAAGCCACCATGGTCAGCGCACCCGCCAGCGGACGTGCCGTCTCCACGGCCTTCAGAAGCGCGCCGTATACCAGCCCGCAGGGAAGAAATCCCAACAGCAGCCCCAGTCCGAACTTCCCCAGCGCGCGCGAGGAGACCAGCAATCGCCCGATGGATCGCGAAAAGAGCGCCTTCACGCCGCGCCGCTCCACCTGTACCAGCACCTTTCGGGGCAGCACGCGGAGCAGCAGAATTCCCGTCACGATCATGGCCGCGCCGGAGAGCAGCCGCGCCGCTTGCGCCAGCCCCGCCAGTTTTCCCAGCATGCCGATACCGGAACCGGCGGCGCCCGCCAGCGCTCCCAGCGCCGCGTACGTCGCGATGCGCCCGCCGTTATAACAAAGATGCGCCAGCACCATTTCCCGCTTGAAAACCCCGTACCGCGCCAGCGACACGCTGTACGAAATGACGATGGGCCCGCACATCTGCACGCAATGCAGGCTCGCGGCCAGCCCCAGGGCGAACACCAGGCTGAACTCCAGCGGGGTCATGCGGACAGCCCGTAGGCGATTTTCGGATTGCGCGCGGGCACGGTCACGCACTCGCGGTAAAATTCGAATTCCTTCATGAGGATGGCGGCCGTAGGGCAGCGCGAGGCGCACATGGCGCAGCGGATGCACGTGGTCTCATCCTTCATCATGGCCCCGGCCAGTTGGTCCAATTGCTCGGGCGCGTACTGCGCGAGGTCGCCAAATTCCGCCACCGCGCGCTCCATCCATTGCGGATCCTCGATGAGCTTGCTCAGCCCCACCAGGCGGATCAGGTTCTCCGGGCAGACGTCCACGCAGCCGTTGCAGGCCACGCATTTGGAGGTATCGAAGACGGTATTGACGTTGCACCGCAGGCAGCGCGACGCCTGCCGGCGGGCATCCGGCTCGCCGAAGGGCGCTTCCACAATCTCCAGCGTGGCGGCGCGCAATTCACTCTGCAGGGCCGGCGGATTCTGGCGAGGGATGACGTTCCAGCCGTCCGCCATGGCGTACGCCGCCGCCTTCCACTGTTTGCGGACCACCACTTCGGTGCGCGTGCCGCGCAGGTAATCGTGCACCGAACGCGCGGCGATCTGCGCCGATGCAACGGCGTCGATGAACAGCCGCGCGCCGTGGGCGATGTCGCCACACGCGAACACATCGGGCGCCGTGGTCTGGTAGGTTTCGCGATTCACCTTGATGAGGCCGCGATCCTGCTCCACGCCGTCCGCGGGATCGAGGAAGGACAGGTCGGACGTCTGCCCGATGGCGAAAATAATGCTGTCGGCGGCGATGTCTTCGATGTGGCTCTCGTCGAACGCCGGGTTGAAGCGGCCGCGC